>JANNHC010000480.1:0-6973 GCA_031404215.1 Acidobacteriota bacterium | reverse complement strand
GGCAGCGAGTCAGTTCTCGCCGAAACGGCGTACCCTGACCCAACGCCTGCTCGAGAAGTGGCAGGAGTCAAAGCACACCTGAAGTGCATGGAGGTCATCCAGCTGCGCTCTCTCATTGTGATCATCGTTGCGACGCTGAGCTGCGCGGTCCCGACGCCAGAGCATCAAGCGGCAGAAGACAGCCGGGGCACCGAGCGGCGGCGCATGGTCGAGGACCAGCTTCGCGCGCGGGATATCCGAAGCCCACGCGTGCTCGATGCGATGGCGCGGGTGCAGCGCCATCTGTTCGTCCCCGCGCGGATGCGACCGCGCGCGTACGACGATCACCCGCTTCCCATCGGCCACGAGCAGACGATTTCTCAACCGTACATCGTCGGCTTCATGACCGAAGCGCTCGAGATCGAGCCGTCGCATCGGATCCTCGAGATTGGCACAGGGTCGGGCTATCAGGCCGCCGTGCTTGCGGAACTGGCGCAGGCGGTCTACACCATCGAGATCGTGGCGCCGTTGGCCGAACGCGCTCGACGCACGCTGGCTTCGCTCGGATACCGGAATGTCACTGTACGGACCGGTAACGGGTACCTGGGGTGGAAGGAACACGCACCCTTCGATCGCATCATCGTCACCGCCGCACCGGAAGAGATCCCGCAGGCGCTCGTAGGCCAGCTGAAGGTCGGCGGGTTGATGGCGATCCCCGTAGGGCGCACCGAGCAGGAGCTCCGGGTTCTGCGGCGCACGGGAAGCGGCATCGAGATCTTGAAAACGTTGCCCGTGCGGTTCGTGCCGATGACGGGGAATCCACGAAGCTGACGCGTCACGAGCGCGACGTCGCAGCCAGGGCGGTAACTCCCGATCCCTATCGGGGTTCGACGCCCAGACACGCACGCATGGCATCCAGTTCCGCAGCGAGCGCTCGTCTGAACGCGGGATCGCGCGGCGGCGCCGATCCGACGTACCCGATGTCGGAGCGGAGTTCGCTGTTCCTCACCGACACGTTCCCCCATCCGATCACGTGGTCTCGCCACAGCAACGGCAACGCGTAGTAGCCAAGCTTCCGTTTGGGCGCCGGGGTGTAGGCCTCGAACCGATAGGCCCAGCCCCAGAGGAGCTCGAAGCGGTGACGGTCCCAGACGACCGGGTCGAAAGGCGCCAGCAGACGTACGATCTCCTGCGGCGCATGCTGCGGCAGACGCTCTCCTGCCGGCCAGTACCAATCGACGTCGTTCACACGCGCATGCGAGAGGCGCTGTTTCGACCGTTGCAGGGCCCTCTTCAACTCGTCGTGCCAGTGCGGCACGGCGTAACGCAGCCGGGCAACCAGCCGCGACAGGCTCAGGCCAGGTAGCGGCGCGTACTTCCCAACCAGCACGTCGACCAGCGCGTCGATGTGTTCGTCGGGTCCGGGTGAATCGACCGGCCGGGGCGCGTGCTCGTGCGCCGCATAAATGCGGATGCCGCTCTCACGCCGCGCGACACGCAGCAAGCCGTGATAGTGCATGGCGTCCAGCAGATGGGTCGTGGCGCTGGACGAGCCCCCCCAGTAATTCTTCACCGTGCCGTGCGAGAAATGAGCGTCCACCTCGCGCGGGTGCACGGCGCCGCGCTCCCGCACGAAGGCCAGCAGGGCCTGCGCCTGCTTCCTCCGCACCGGTGACCACTGCGGCGAAACGGTGCGAGGGTGCATCAGCATCTGGACGGCGGTTGTCACGAATCCGTAGTTGATGAAAACGTCTTCGTGGATACCGAGCGCCTCGTAGCGGCGTTCCAGATCACCGGCGCGATAATTTCTGACGCGGTGGCGCAGCGTCAGGTCCTGGGCGCGCGCCGGGGCGCGAATCGGGTCCGCCTGCACGAACCCGAGTTTGTCGAGCGCACGCTTCAGCGTGGTCGGCGTGAAGAGGCTCCGGGCGACGGCAAGCCGGCGCAGGTCGTTCAGCGTAACCGGCATGACACGACGTTCACGCCTTCGTGCGACCCTGGGTTTGCGTCTCGCCGTTGGCGAGCCAGGCGAGCACGGCCATGCGCGCGAATCTCCAGTCGTTCCCGAACCGCCGGCCGGGCAATTCACCCTTCTCAGCGCGGCACCGTACAGCGTCCACTGGGGCCTTGAGAAGCTTGGCAACTTCCTCCAGGGTGAGCACCTCGTCGCCTACCTCGGGAGTGCTGGTGACCTCGACTCGGCCAAGGGCATAAGGCCGTGGACGGGGCATGGTCAGCCGGTCGCCAAGGAATTCACTGACCAGGGATTGTTTGGGGCGCCCGGTTGCGCCGGCCAGGCGGTCGAGGGCTGTCGCCTGGTTTCGCGGGAGCCTCACGAAGAGCGGCGTTCGTTCCTTGGACATGGTCTGATGATGATATCATTTGCTATCAGAAGATAGCAATATCGGCCGTCCTCGTCACGGCTTCACCTGGCGGAAATACTCATAGAAGACTTCCGCCAGCCCTTCGCCGTACGTCGTCCAATGCCGCGCAGAGGGATAGTCCTTCAACCTCTCAATCCAATTGCAGTTGAACTCGTGCACGACTGCGTCGATGCTGTAGCGTTCGAGCCAGCCGTCACCAAGGGTACCGCTGTTGCGGAATGCCGCGTTCGTGCTGCCCTCGGTGAACCACGTCTTCCTGCGGAGCAGGTCCTCGAACGTTGCCATCCGCGCGAGATAACGGTCCAATTGTGGCACCGGTGGCCGACTGATGTGCAGGAGTCCGCGGCCGTCGTTGTGCAGCTCGACGGCCAGATGAGGGCGCCGGCCGGCAGCGATCATATCTTCCAGCCACTTTTCGAGCGCCGCGTTCTCCGGGGCGAGTTGCGGGTCAGCGGGCTTGTCCCAGTTTCGATTGAGGTCTTTGCCCAGGAGATTGAAGCGTGTCATGCCGCGTGCCACGCCGTCCTTGTTCGCCATCGGAAGAACGTAGACGGCGTACTGCTCGAGAAACTTCTTCCCTTCGTCGTCATCCTTCAGGAGCCGCTGGATCAGTCCCTGCGCAACCCAGCTGCTGCCTGATTCCCACGGGTGCGCCCGTGCTCGCACGAAGACGCGATACGGCGCACCAGCATGGCCGATCCGGATGACTTCCAGGTCGCGACCGCCGGCGGTCTTACCGATGGACGCGATCTGTACGAGGCGGCTCTTGCGGATGGATTCGAGCAGGCGGTCGAGATCGGACAATCGATAGGGCTCCATCCGGGCTACATAGAGCTTCGGGCCCGGCATATCAACGGTGAGCCGCACTCGATTCCCAGGGAGACTTTCGGTCGGCAACGGCGTCCAATCGCGCCCGTTCTCCGAGATGACCATGGTCTGGAGTTCCACAGCGACGGAACCCGGTTGTCCGTTCCAGACGTTGTCCAGATTCCTGAACTCGAGCGTGAGCTTCGAACCGGTCCTGGCATGAAGCAGGAAGTGAATATGCCCGGCTGCGCGGTTCGTCGATGAGCGTTCGTGATCGTACAGGAGGTGGATCTGGATCGTGCCGTCGGCCGCGAACTCATACCAGAGAGGTGACGCGTTCTCGAACCCGGTGTCGACGAAATCCAGACCTGAGCGGCTGCCAGGCACGACTGAGAGCTGCGCGGTGCCTTCAGGGAACGCCGACGACAACACCAGCGCGACGAGAAGGATTCGGTAGAGCACGCGTTCATCTTGGTCGAGATCTTCGCGCGAGACAACCGTCGCCGTGCTCGGTCGCCCGGTCCCCTGAGACAGCCGCCTGCGCTATGCTCTCGGCGTGTGGACCTGGCGCGACGAACGGAACGCTCTCGAGATCGACCTGGCTCCTCAGGCCGTCGCCACCCTCGCCGTGGAGCTCGCGCAAGCATGAGCGCACCGAGGAGTGCGACCCGGCGTCCCGGCCTCCCGTACGGCGACGATCAGCTTCGAACGCTCCAACGGAACACTTTCCGATATTTCTGGGAGGAAACCAACCCCGAGAACGGGCTGATTCCCGACAACACCTCCGCTGACGACATCCCTGCCAGCATTGCCGGTGTGGGGCTCGCGCTGGCCAGCTATTCCGTCGCGGCCGAGTGCTCATTCGTGCCACGCGCAAAAGCGGTCGAGCGTACGCTGGCCACGTTGCGATTCCTGTGGAACGCCCCGCAGGGCCCGATGCCGGACGCGACCGGGCATCGGGGCTACTTTTACCATTTTCTCGATGTCTCGACCGGCCGGCGCGCTTGGCGTTCTGAGTTGTCGACGATCGATACGACCATCCTCATCGCTGGCGCGTTAACCGCTGCTGCCTACTTCGATCAGTCAACGGACGACGAGCGTGAGGTGCGGAGGCTTGCCGACTCGTTGTACCGACGCGTGGATTGGCGATGGGCGCAAAACGGTGAGGCGACCGTTTCGCATGGATGGAAGCCGGAAACCGGCTTCCTGCGACATCGCTGGCAGGGATATAACGAGGCGCTGATTCTGTACGTGCTCGGCCTTGGCTCGCCGACGCACCCCCTGCCGGAGAAGAGCTACACGGCCTGGGCATCGACATATCGATGGAAGAAGCTGTACGGCCACGAATTTCTCTACGGCGCCCCGTTGTTCATGCATCAGCTCTCTCACCTGTGGATTGACTTCCGCGGCATCCAGGATGCTTACATGCGCCGACAGGGGATTGACTACTTCGAGAACAGCCGTCGCGCTACCTACGTGAACCAGCAGTACGCCATTCGGAATCCCAGGGGCTTTCGCGACTATGGCCAGCACGCCTGGGGCATCACCGCGAGTAATGGACCGGGGCCGACGACGCGCCGGGTGAGAGGAGTCGCACGGCGCTTCCTCGGGTATGTCGCGCGAGGCGTGCCGTATGGTCCAGACGACGGCACGCTGGCTCCGTGGGCCGTCGTCGCATCGCTGCCATTCGCTCCTGAGATCGTGCTTCCCACCCTGCAGCACTGTTCCGTGACGTACCCGAAGATGGAGAGCGAGTATGGGCTGGTCTGCAGTGTCAATCCGACGTTTCCGCGTGGTGGTTCCGGCGCTCCCGCTTGGATCTCGCACAACCACTTCGCGCTCGATCAGGGGCCGGTCATTCTCATGATCGAGAACTCTCGTACAGAGTTGATCTGGCGGCTCATGCGGAGCTGTCCTTACGTCGTCGCCGGCCTGCGTCGCGCGGGGTTCAGGGGCGGCTGGTTGACTGGACTGACGCACACCCTTCCTGAGCCCGAGCCTTCGGGGCGAAAGGATTAAAACCTTCGATCCTGCGCGGGCCTGTTCAAGTACACCGGCGCGGATTGGCCGGTCCGGTATAGTTGTCGACGCGGCCGGGGGTCTGGTTCGCAATCATGTCATGTCAGGACAGCCGAAGGGCCCTGAGCCCCACGGTCGGTTCGACGTGAAGTCAAACTGACGCGCGTGCGCGTCGAAGGAGAGTCCCATGAGCGTCGCCAAGGTATCGGAAATCAGCGCCACGTCGAAGACCAGCTTCGAAGATGCCATCCAGCAGGGGCTCGCGCGCGCGAACAAAACGATCCGCAATATCCGTAGCTTGTGGATCAAGGAGCAGCAGGTGCGCGTTACGAACGGAAAGATCACCGAGTACCAGGTGAATATGCTCGTGACTTTCGAGCTCGACGACTAAATGACGCCAACGGTCACTCGGCAATCTCCTGGAGCTCCACGATGTGCGCGGAGTTGATGAGGAGCGTGTGGTCGGAGGTTTCGAGGTACCGAAACGCCTGCTCGAGCTGAGCGTAGTCGCTCAGGCGGTCGTGGCCGATCGGCCGATACACCGAAACCTTGCCGGCCACGCGCATGCCGGTGGAAAGCAGGATCGAGACACGCCGCTTGACCACGAGGTCGTAGCCCGGCTCGAGCTGGGCCTCGACGGCGTTGCGCGGAAGCGCAATCGTTGTGACGTGCAAGCGATTGTAGAGCACCGTCCGGGAGTTGCCGCCCGCCAGTTCGAATGGAAAAAATCCTTGTTCGCCGTTCAGCAGATCGCCCACGCGCTCCGGGCCGGTGTGCCCGGCGGCCGAGCTCGCCAGAAAGAAAGTGCCCTTGACCCGCGCGCCGGTCGAGAGCGTCAGCTCGGCCTCGGCGCGGCGTTTTTCAACTCGTAACTCTGACATATGGCCTCATGCGCGGAGAAAGCCTCTCGTGGATGCCGCGTGAGGCAACATGACTGACCCACGTCCCTGCTGTCAACAGCGTTCGCCGAGAGGCAAAGTACACAAAAACGGCCGGCGTTTCCGCCGGCCGTTTTCGTTACCGCAGGGAAGTCTAGCGACTTCCCCCGTGAGTGTCTGCCATGCATGCACCTCCCGGCCGCGACCGTTTTTGGGTGCCCCTGTTTCGGGGACATGGTCGCTCAGCCTTTTTTTGACGCCGTCGCGGAGCGAGGCGAACCGACAACCCAGAATAACATGAATTTTTCCCCGCGGTTTCGGAGCCGTGGACATCGGAACCGCCGCGCGGCTTGATCCCATCCAGGCGCCGCGGCACGACTGATCAGAGACACCAAACCCCGATCGAGGAGCCAGCGTCATGGTAACCTCCGCGAACAGACTAGATAAGGAGACGTATGAAAAAAGCACAGGGCTTCTTGATCGCCGCTCTCGTGATCGGATTTGCTGGAAGCGCGACTTCGGCGAGTGCGCAGGACGGCAAGCTCCGGATCATCGCGTTCGGTGCGCATCCGGATGACACCGAGCTGACAGTAGGGGGGACGGCGGCCAAGTGGGCGGCGCTCGGGCATCACGTCAAGTTCGTCTCCGTCACCAATGGCGATATCGGACACTGGCGCGACGCCGGCGGGCCGCTCGCTCGGCGGCGCAAGGCCGAGGTCGAGAAGGCCGCGCGCATCCTCGGCATCGCGACGGAGGTGCTCGACATCCACGATGGCGAATTGCTGCCGACGCTGGAGAATCGCCGTACCATCACGAAGCTCATTCGCGAGTGGAAGGCGGACATCGTCATGAGCCATCGGCCCAACGATTATCATCCCGATCATCGCTATGTCGGCGTACTGGTGC
>JANNHC010000479.1:0-2499 GCA_031404215.1 Acidobacteriota bacterium | reverse complement strand
CCGGTGCCAACCTGGCTCACCCAGAGGTCGAACTCGCCCTCGTGGTCGGACAGGAAGGCCACGAGTTCCCCGTTCGGTGAGATCTCGGCGCCTTCTTCCGTGCCCTCGAAATTCGTGAAGAGCGAGAAGTGGGGATCGTTCGAGAGACTGTCAACAGGCGGCGCCACGGCGCCTCGGGGTGGCCAACTCGCAATGGCGGCCACGAGGCTGAGCACGACAACCGCGGCGACTGTAGCGGGACGCCACCGCCGTGGCGGTCTTGCGGCCACTGGGGCTGCGGTGGCGCTGTTAGGTGGCAGGAACTCCAGGGCAAACGCAAGGTCACGCGCCGACTGGAACCTCGCTTCGCGCGGTTTCTCGAGACAGCGCGACACGATCCGCTCGACCGCCGGCTGGATGGTCGCCGGGAGCGGCGCGGATGGATCCTCCTTCCGAATGGCGGCGGCCGTATCGGCCGCCGTGCCGCGCGCGAACGCCGGGCGACCGGTGAGCATCTCATAGAGGAGGGCCCCGACACTGAAAATGTCGGACCTTGCATCAACGGTTTCGCCACGCACCTGCTCCGGCGACATGTAGGCCGCCGTGCCCACCACCATTCCATCACCCGTTTCGGTGGAAAGGCCGATTCGGCCGGGTATGTCGTCGCTCGGACGCGTCAGCTTGGCGATGCCGAAGTCGAGGATCTTCACCCGCCCGTCGGACGTGATGAACAGGTTGTCCGGCTTCACGTCGCGGTGGACGATGCCCTTGTCGTGCGCGGCGGCGAGCCCCTCGGCCGTCTGGCGCGCGTAATCGAGCGCTTTGCGCGACCCCAACCCGCCATCATTTCCCGGGGCGCGCGGGGCCCCACCTCCGCTCCCTGCGGCCCCGGGCGCCAGCCGGCTGCGGAGCGATTCCCCCTCGAGGAGTTCCGAGACGATGTAGGGCGCGCCGGCATGCGTGCCGACGTCGTAGACGGCCAGAATGTTCGGGTGATTGAGTTGTCCGGCGGCCCGCGCCTCCTGCTCGAAGCGACGCAACCGGCTCGCATCCGTTGCAAACGCCTCGGGGAGCAGCTTGATCGCCACCTCTCGTCCGAGGCGTGAGTCGCGCGCGCGGTAGACCTCGCCCATGCCGCCGGCACCAAGCCAGCCGACGATCTCGTACGGACCGACGTGAGTACCGGCCGGGATTTTCACGGGAAGGCAGGATTATAGCGTGGGCCGCACCTGTGTCTCCGTGGACCCCGGTCCGCGAACATGGAAGGTCACGCGCAGCGAGCCGATGTGGATGGCATCGCCATCGACGAGTTGAACCGGCGAGGTGACGCGCTCGCCGCCGCGAAACGTGCCGTTCTTGCTGCCGAAATCCTCCAGCATTGTTCCTCCGGCCGTTACCACGAGCCGCGCGTGACGACGGGAAACCGTCGATGCGTCGAGTCTGACCTCGACGTTGGGATCGCGTCCGACAACGTGGTCCCCTGCTGACAAAGCAAAACGCCGCGTGCCCCACTCGATCCAGCACAAAGGTTCATCCGGTTTCGCGTCATGGGCGCCTGACAGCGTGGTGGCGTCCCCGCAGAATGCGTAGCCTAATCCGTGCGTGGTCCGGATGAACACGGGGTTGCGGGCCGGGTCGCCGATCGCCTCACGAATCTCGGCCACGAGATTCGAGAGATTGGCCTCGGAGACAAAAGTCTCCGGCCACAGACGTTGCTGCAGCACAGACTTGGACAGCACTTTCGGGCGATCCAGTACGAGCGTCACGAGCAGGTCGAACGCCTTGGGCGCGAGGTGAATCTCGCGGCCGCCCTGCGTCAGCTGCCTGGTGTCGAGATCGAGGATGAATGCGGCGAAGCGGATGCGCACGCGGAAGCTTGGGCAAAACCTGCGAAGTCCCTGGACATCCCCTGAGACTCGCGTCTCGGTCGTCGATTATCTTACCCCACGAACCCAGGCGAGCCCTGATGAACGTCAACCGAAACCAACAAGGAGATCGTCGATGCCACAGTCAACGCAGAGGCGCGTAATAAATGCGATTACGCTTGTGCTTGCAGCCGTGTTCGTCGCGCTGAGTCCATCCATGGGACGGGCCCACGCCAACAAACACACGCTGACCTGCGGTCCCGAGAAGACCATTGGGCACGCAATCAAGACGCTGAAACCGGGGGACTCACTTCTGGTCAGCGGGACTTGCAATGAGAACGTCGTCCTCGGCCAGGAGGTTGACCGGATCACTCTGGACGGCCAAGGTACGGCGACAATCAACGGCGATCCGAGTGCATTTACCGTCACTGTCAGAGGCAGGGGAATCACGATACGCGGATTCACGATCACCGGAGGCCTTCAGGGCATCGCGGTCCTCGATGGCGGATCGGCGGTGATTGACAGCAACACGATTCAAGGTGCGGCGATGAACGGGCATAGGGCGCATTGCCCCCAAACAGGTACGAGTTTGACCTGTATTGCTGCATCATTTCGCTGTCACCTTTTACCCCGGTTTCCGGGGCTACGATGGGTT
>JANNHC010000478.1:0-1576 GCA_031404215.1 Acidobacteriota bacterium | reverse complement strand
GCCTGCTGATCGGAGCATTCCCGCCGACGCTCTTGGGGGGGGCGCTCTTCCGTTTCGCGTGAACGCGACCGCCGCCACCGTGAGCGACGAGAACGGGAGCTACCAGTTCCTGAACGTGCGCATCGGCACGTACAACGTTCGCGCCGAGCTCCAGGGCTTTTCGGTCGCCGAGGCGGAGAACTTTTCGGTGACGGTGAACGCGCGGCAGCGCGTGGACCTGACGCTCAAGATCGGCAGCGTGGGCGAGACGGTCGTCGTGACCGGCGCGGCCAAGCTGCTCGAGACCGAATCAAGCGATCGCGGACAGGTCATCCGGAAGGAACAAATCGTCAACCTGCCGCTCAATGGGCGCGCCTACGCGGACCTGGCGCTCCTCAGTCCCGGAGTCCGGCGCTCGGCGATTTCCGAGTCGCGCGACGCGTCGTTCAACGTGAACGGCCTGAGGAGCGCGGTCAACAGCTTCATCCTCGACGGCGTCGATAACAACTCGTACGGCACGAGCAACCAGGGCTTTTCCAACCAGGTCATCCAGGTCTCGCCCGACGCCGTCGAAGAGTTCAAGGTCCAGACGAACAACTTCAGCGCCGAGTTCGGGCGCACGGGCGGCGCGGTCATCAACGCATCGCTCCGAAGCGGCACGAACGCGTTCCGCGGCACGGTGTGGGAATTTCATCGTAATACGGCGCTCAACGCGGTCGGCTTCTTCAAGCCGACGACCGGTGTGAAGCCGAAGCTTCTGCGGAACCAGTTCGGGTTCGTGTTCGGCGGCCCCATCGTCCGAAATCACACGTTTTTCTTCGTCGATTACGAGGGCTTCCGGCAGATTTCTCGAACACTCACGTTTGCGAGTATTCCAACGCTCGCACAGCGTCAGGGCATTCTCGGCAGGGCGGTTCAGAATCCACTGACCGGCGACCTCTACGCGGACGGCACCATACGGGCGAATGCCATGACGCCGTTCGCGCGACAGGTGCTCGCGGATCTTCCCGCTCCCACCCGTACCGGCATCTCGAACAACTTTGATTCGCTCCCTCGCCGGCAGGACTACAACGACAAGTTCGACGTCAAGGTGGACCACACCTTCAGCACACGGATGACCGCATTCGCGCGCCTGAGTCATCGCAAGGTGAACAACTACGAACCCTCACCCATCCCCGGCGCCACGGGCAGCCCGAGCAACGCCTTCGTGCACGTGCTGAACGACCAGTTCGCAGGCGGCGTCACGTTCACGATGACGCCAGCCTCGCTGCTGGAAGTGCGGCTGGGTGTCTCGCGCACCGAGGCCGGCAAGAGCCCCCCGGGAGTCGGCGGGCCGACGATGCAGGACACGTATGGCATTACCGGGCTCCCGACGGATCCGCGCTTTGCAGGCGGCCTGACCGAGCAGGGGATCACGGGCTGGACGACGTTCGGCCGTCAGAACAGCAATCCGCAGTTCCAGGATCCGACGGTCATCAATCCACGAATCAACTTCACGTGGGTCAAGGGGCGACAGGCGTTCAAGACAGGTTACGAGTACCAGGCGATCAACACCGAGATCGACGACTTCAATCCGAAGTACGGACGGGACAGCTAC
>JANNHC010000477.1:0-1757 GCA_031404215.1 Acidobacteriota bacterium | reverse complement strand
ATCCGGATCAATTCCCGCGACGGTCCCTCATCCCTCATCCCTCATCCCTCATCCCTTATCCCTCATCCCTAATCCTGAATCCTGAATCCGTGATCCTGAATCCGTGATCCCGGGATCGCGGATGCGGGATGCGGGGTTCGGGATGCGGGGTTCGGGATGCGGGATTAAGGATTAGGGATGAGGGATTGTCTGATTCGGTCCGGCGTGAAGGGCGCCCGGCGGAGCCTCACGCCGGTCGCGTCGAAGATCGCATTGCCGAGCGCGGCGGCGACGGGCACGGTCGCCGCTTCGCCGCCGCCTCGGAGAGGCTGGTCCGGTCGATCGATCAGGATGACCTCGATGACGGGGACTTCCGAAAAGGTCAGGATCGGATAACTCGTCCAGTCAACGCTCGTCACCCTCGATGCGTCGAACGTCACTTCCTCGTGCAGCGTCCGGCTCAGCGTCTGTACGATCGCACCTTCAATCTGGTTCCGCAGCGCGTCGGGATTCACCACCAGCCCGCCGTCGTGCGCGCAGACGACGCGTTTGACGGCGACCGTGCCGTTCGCCGGATCGACCGTCACCTCCATGGCCATGGCGATATAGTTTTCGGTCTGCTTGTAGTGCGTGTACGCCAGACCCTGCCCGATGAGCCGTGTGCCCAGTCTCGCCTGCGGATTGGGCGACGGGCGTGCTTTCCAGCCGAAGGTCCCGGCCGCGCGCGTGATCACCGCGATCGCGCGGGGATCAGCCAGGCGGCTCAGTCGAAAGGCCCGCGGATCAGCGCCGATCGCGGCGGCGATTTCGTCGATGAACCCTTCCACCGCGAAGACGTTTGCCACCTTGCCTGGCGCTCGCAGATTGGACGGCATGAGCGGCGTCTCTTTCAGCCAGTGCGCGATCACTCGAACGTGCTCGACGTCGTACGACGGATCGCCGTTCTCGAAGAGGGCGGCGGCGTTCTGTCCGCTGTCCTGAGCAATCCCGGCCCCCTGCGCCGCGAGCAACGGCCGCGCGCCGGGCCGGTTGGCCGGAATCCACATCTCGGTGTCCCACGCGACGATGCGGCCGGAAGAATCGAGACCGGCGCGCAGGTCCAGAAGCTGCTGTGGGCCCTTCGGATCCCAGCCGTGTTCGTCCTGACGCGACCATTGCACACGCACCGGGTGACGCAAGGTCTTCGAAAGAAGGACGGCATCGGCTGCCGCATTGTCCGCGCCGTTCGTGCCATACGAGCCGGATCCTTCGAGGAAGACGACACGCACGCTGTCGAGCGGGAGGCCGAAGACCCTGGAGAGATTGCCGCGCAGTCCGTGGCTGACCTGCGACGAGGACCAGATCGTCGTGCCCCCGTCACCGACGTCTGCGACGGCGCAGGACGGGCCGAGCGAGGCGTGGCTCTGGTTCGGCCAGAAGTAAGTGGCAGACAGCGTGGTCCGAGCTCCAGCCATCGCGGCGACAAGGTCGCCTCGATTGACGACAGTCTGATCGCGCTCGACGTCCCCGTTGCGGAGATAAGGTTCGAGCTTGTCGTGCCCGGGAAGGCCACGCCACTCGCTCCACGTCGCCTTCAGGTCGCGGGCCGCGCGCACGGCGGCCCATTCGTTTCTCGACACGACGGCGAGAAAGCTCTCGATGCGCACGATGCGGACATCAGGGATGGCCCGGAGCGACGCCTCGTCCACCGACAGCAGCGTCGCGCCGATCGCGGGAGGACGGATGACACGGCCGTGCAGCATCCCCGGCAGTGTGAAGTCGTGGACGTAGACGTGACG
>JANNHC010000476.1:0-14893 GCA_031404215.1 Acidobacteriota bacterium | reverse complement strand
GCGCGCACCTCGAAGCGCAGCTGGCGGTCCGCCAGGTGCAGGTTGAGGTGGTCGAGCAACAACCCCGCGATGCGGCGCAGGTCATCGTCGGACAACGGGTCGAAGACGATGATCTCGTCGATGCGGTTGATGAACTCCGGGTTGAACGTGCGCGATCGGTCATACTCCATCCGCGCAGAGACATCGAGGATGTTCAAGGTGGAAGATACCCCGAACGCGCCGCCGGCGGTTCGACAGCTGTCCGCCCCCCAGCTCAAAGCCATGATGGACAGCGGGTCGCCGTTCGAACTCGTGGATGTTCGCACGGAGGGGGAACGGGCGGTGGCGACGATCGACGGAGCGCGCCTTCTCGACCGGACGTATCACGATTACCTGCTCACCCTGGATCGGAATGCGCCCATCGTGTTCCAGTGTCATCACGGAATCCGAAGTCAGTCCGCCGCCGAGTATTTCCTGCGGCACGGGTTCCGCCAGCTTTACAACCTGCAGGGGGGAATCGACGACTGGTCCCGCCTCGTGGATCAGTCGGTCGCGCGCTACTAGTAACTCGACGCCAGGGCCATGTCGGGGCCCCCGCGGCCGGGGTCGGACCCGTATAGGCCGGATGTCAGCCCGGCCGTCGTCCGGGGCGCTATTTGCCGGAACGGCGCGACCACGTGGGCCCCACCCGGTCCGGCGTGTCCAGGGCCGTGAACACTCCCACGGTTTCCATGCGCTCTACGATCTGCGCGCGCTGTAGCTCGAGCGCCTTCACCTGTTCACCGAAATCCGCGAGATGTTTCTCGTACACGACCATCTCACTCCAGTACTCGACGAGCAGATACCGGGTTGACGAGCCGATGTCACGAAGAAATGAACTTCCCAGAAACGATCGGCTTCGGCGCGAGAGCTTCGTCCACGTGCCATCGGCTCCATAGAGGCGCTCGAACTCATTCGACACCTCGGGCCGCACATCAAACTGCCAGACAACTGCAACCACGGATACCTCCGAGAGTTTTCCCAGTATATGGGCTCGGCGCCGCATCGAGGACACCGATGATGAACCATTCAAGGCCGCTCGCTCGCATGGTATGGTGCGGCAGGGGGCTGCTGACACGTGCTGTTCGATCCTCTTCCCGTCCGTGACGTCACGTTCAAGAATCGCGTCGTGGTTTCACCGATGTGTCAGTACTCGAGCGAGGACGGTTTCGCAGGTGACTGGCATCTCGTGCACCTCGGGTCACGCGCCGTCGGCGGGGCCGGGCTCGTCTTCACGGAGGCGACCGCCGTCGAACCAGGCGGCCGCATCAGCCCGCACGACCTGGGCCTCTGGAAGGACGCGCACGTCGATCGGCTGAGCAGGATCACCGCCTTTATTCATTCACAGGACGCCCTCGCAGGTGTTCAACTGGCGCACGCCGGTCGCAAGGCGTCCACGTCGCGTCCGTGGGAGGGTGGCCGGCCTCTCGAGATGGGCGACGGCGGATGGCGGCCGATCGTGGCGCCAAGCGCCATCCCATTCGACACGGGCTATCCCGTGCCCGAGGCGATGACGGTTGATCAGATCCGCGAGGCGACCGGCGCATTCGTGCAGGCCGCCACGCGCGCCTTGACCGCCGGGTTTGACGTCATCGAGCTGCATGCGGCGCACGGTTACCTGCTGCACAGCTTCCTCTCACCCCTCTCCAATACCCGCACCGACGCGTACGGCGGGTCGCTCGAGAACCGCGTCCGGTTTCTCCGCGAGGTCGTGGCCGGAGTGAGGAAGGTGTGGCCGGAACGGTTGCCGCTCTTCGTGCGGATCTCCGCCACGGATTGGGCAGACGAAGGGGGCTGGGACATCGACCAGTCGGTCGAGCTGTCACGCAACCTGAAGACCGACGCGGTGGACGTCGTCGTTTGCTCGTCGGGCGGGACCATACCCCACGCGGCAATTCCGGCAGGACCGGGGTATCAGACTCCATTCGCGGAGCGGATTCGGCGTGCTACCGGCATACTGAGCGGGGCGGTTGGCTTGATCACAACCGCGGAGCAGGCTGAAACGATCCTGCGCACCGAACAGGCGGACTTCGTGGTTCTGGCTCGCGAGTTCCTGCGCGATCCGTACTGGGCGCTCCATGCCGCCCCAAAGCTTCACAAGAAAGCCGTGCCGCCGCCGCAATACGCTCGCGCGTACTGAGGCCGGTGTGCAGCGTCTAGGCGCTATCGCGGATGTGACTTCGCGTAGTCGATCGCGAAGCGCTGCAGCGTGGGACTGGTCTGACCGAGCGCGGTCGCCTCCGAGACCGCGCGTTCGACGTCCCAGCGATCGACCGCGATTCGCTTGATCAGCCACATCGTGGCCGCGCGGTTGCCCCCGGCGCAGTGGACGAACGCCGGCTGGGACCCTTCGGCCATGATGACATCCAGAAATCTTCCTGCCGCGTCGGGATCGGCTGTTCCATTGAACGGCACGTGGAAATACCGGAGCCCGACGGCTTTTGCCGCGGCTTCCTCCCGTGCCACGTCGGCCCCAGGCTCGGTCGCTAACCGCAGATTGATGATCGACACGAACCCCATCTTCTTGATCTCGGGCACGGCTTCCGGCGTGACCGCACCGGCGCACGCGATGGTTGTTTCGAGCCGCGCGAGATTGGTGATGCCGGGAACCGTTTCCTTCGTGACCTGCCGCGCAAGCGCGGGGCCTGCGCAGAGGCAGGCAAGCGCCAGCGCGCCGCCGGTGGTGAGCGACCGTGACCGCATATGCAAAATCATAGAGATAGGATAACTGATATTGCCTCTCGCCGCTCGAAAAGGCTGGCCAAATATTCCTTATCGACGGACCCTTCACGGAAACCAAGGAACTCATCGCCGGCTACTGGCTGTGGCGGGTGAAGTCGAGAGCGGAAGCGATCGAATGGGTCCAGCGCTCGCCGAATCCGTTCCCGGGTCAGGACTCGGAGGTTGAGATTCGCCAGGTCTTCGAGGCCTCGGACTTCGGCGCCGAGTTCACGCCCGAAGCGCGCGAGCAAGAAGACCGTGTGCGCGCCCAGTGCGGCGAAACTCAAGAAGGCGTGACCGTCTAGTCCGCGCGCAGCGCCTGGATGACGTCCACCCGCGAGGCGCGCGCGGCGGGGACGAGCGACGCGAGGATTGCCGCCGCGACGAGAACCGTCGCCGCGCCAACGATCGGCAGGACCCCCGGCATGGTGACGTCCTCGATGTAGCCTCCGGCCAACCGGGCGAGGGCGTAACCCCCGACGACCCCGGTGGCGATGCCGGCGGCGGCAATCATGGCCCCCTCTCCGAGGATCCGCGTCAGCAGGTGCCTCGGCGCTGATCCGATGGCGAGGCGGATGCCGAACTCGCGCGTCCGGGCGCTGACCGAGAATGCCAGCACGCCGGCGACGCCGACCACGGCGATCATCAGCGCGACGGCCGCGAATCCTCCAAAGACGAGCGCGTTCAGCCGATCCGGCGCGAGAACCTCCGCCCGCACATCCGCCAGCGTCGCGGCCTGCTCCACTGGCTGGTCGGCCGATAACTCTCGGATGATGCGCCTGATCGGGGCCACCAGCGCATATGGGTCGGTCGCGGCGTGGACAAAGAGCCGTCCGCCGCCGATCTCCTGCTCGAGCGGATGATAGACGTTGAGCGCCGGCCCCGGCACCACGTTCTCGTCGTCCACGTCGCGGGCGACGCCGACGATCCGGCGCGGCGCCGGGCTGACGTCGATGAACTTCATGACCGGGTCGGTCCACGTGAGCCGGCGGTTCACCGCGTCCTGGTTCGGGAACATCCGCTGTGCGACGCTCTGGCTGACGATGACGACGCGCTCGGCGTCGCGGCGGTCCGCATCGGAAAAGTCCCGGCCAGCGACGATCGGAACGCCAAGCGCCGCGAAGAAGCCGGGCGAGACGGTGCGGAATCCCGCACGAGGGTCCTCTTCACCATTCGCCCGAGCGGATCCCTCGACCGAGAACTGGAAGCCTGGCCCGAAGGATCCGGCGTCGCGCCAGGGCACGAGCGTGCCTACGGCGACCTGATCGACACCGGGCAGTTCCTTGATTCTCCGCATCGCTTCCCTGTAGAAACCGACGACCTGATCCGGCGTGCGGCCGTACGACATGACGGGCACGTGCAGCGCGAGCACGTTGTGCGTGTCGAAGCCGGCGGGCGCCGACTGCAGCGCGAGCAGCGTCGTCAGCAGCATCCCAGCTCCGGCCAGGAGCACGAACGACGCGGCGATCTGCGTCACGGCGAACAGCCGCAGGCGCCTGTTCGTGCCTGACGTGATTCGCACGCTTCCGTTCGAGAGCCCCAGTCCCTTCGACGCGTCCGCCGACGGCAGCCGCGGAACGAACGCCAGGAGGACCGCCGCCGCCAGAGCCAGGCCGACGCCCACCCACAGGAGGCTCGCATCGACGGTCAGATCCAGGGCGCGCACCGAGAAGCGCGCGGCATACCGGGCCAGAATGGCCACCGTCGGCCGGGCGATCAGCACGCCGAGGATGGCGCCAGCGCCGCACAGCACCAGGCTTTCGGCCAGCAGCGTGCGACGGAGCGCCGCCGTGCTCGCGCCGAGGGCCGCGCGGATCCCCAGCTCTCCTTCGCGACGCACCGATCGCGCCAGGATCAGGTTCGCGACGTTCGAGCACGCGATCACGAAGACCAGCGCCGAAGCGGCGAGCAGCACCAGCAGGACGGTTCGCGCCGGAGAAATGATTTGATCGCGCAACCGGACCGCATCGATTCGGAAGTCGGCGTTTCGCGGATACGACTCGGCGTGTTCCTGGACGATCGCGCCGTGGACAGCCCGCAGTTCAGCGCGCGCGGCGTCCACGTCCGCGCCAGGCGCGAGCCTGCCGAAAAGCTCCGTCATCCGATGCACGCGGCCGGTCGCCATCGTCGCCGACAAGTGATGGGGGCTTGTCACGATGTTCGCGACAATTTCCGTTTCCGAAGGGTATGGGACGGACGGCTCGAGGACACCGACAATGGTCGCCGAGCGTGTGCCGAGTCTCACGATCTTTCCGATCACCGTCGAGTCGCTTGCCATCGCGGTCGTCCAGAAACGGTGGGTCAACACGGCCGCGCCCGCAGCTGTCGGCCCGTCGTCGGTCGGTCCGAGCAGCCGGCCAAGCACCGGATGAAGTCCCATGACCTCGAAGTACGACCCATCAACGACGCCGGCGCGCACGACGCGAGGGTCGCCAAGTCCGACCATCGTGAAGGAGATCGTCGAGAATTCGCCGAAGGCCGACAGCGTCTTCGCGCGCGCGCGGAGATCCTGAATCTCGGGGACGGAAAAATTGGCGTTGTCGGCGCCGATGCCGGGCGCGCTGTGGCGGATGTAGATTAAGCGGTTTTCGTCCCGGTTGACGAGCGGCCGGAGCAGCACACCCCGGACGACGCTGAAGATGGCGGCGTTGGCGCCAATCCCCAGCGCGAGAGTGAGGACGACCGTGATGGCCAGCCCTTTCACCATGGCGAGCGATCGCAGCGCATAGCGGAAATCGGTGAGGAGATTCATAGACATTGGCCGGAGCATTATCCGTCAGACCGGGACACTCAGCTGAGGTCAACCGCCATCATGGTCCGCCGATCGCGGAGGTACAGGCGAGTGCCTACCAGGACCGGAGGTGTCCATGAAAGGTTTGTCAGGAGCGAGGCCTTTGCCGAAATCCTGAAACCCTTCGGCGACGGATGGGCAATCATGAGGGTGCCGTCCTGATCGAGCGTGATCAGCTTTTGATCCGCCCAGACGAATGTGGCCTTCTCGATGCTCCGCTCCTGCCAGTGAATAGTGCCGCTTGGAACGTCTACCGCGCTCAGGATGGCCTGGCTGCCCTTGCCTCCGCTCGAGAAGTAGATCGCGTCACCAATACGAATCGCGTTGCCGTGGTGGAGGCGCAACCGGTTGGACGTCCACAACTCGGTCGCTCTGGTCTGCAACCCATGTCGCTCGAGCTTGACAACTTTCGCGCCCCCGTTGTACTCGGAGGAAATGAAGAGCAGGTTGCCGGGACCCCACACCGGCGTTGCCACCGCGATCGCGTAGGCGGCCTGAAACGGCACTTGCCATTGCGGATCACCGTTGTGCGGATTTATTCCCACCACCGCGCCGTCCATCAGGACGACCAGCTGTTCCAGCCCGTCAACATTGATGAGGATTGGAGACGAGTAGGCGTTGCCCTGATCATTGCGCGCCCAGGCGACCTTGCCGTCCGCTTGCTGGAATGCCATCTGTGCCTTGCCGGGACCGCCGACCGGCACGATCACCCTTCCTCGAAAGGCGATGGGACTCGAGGCGTAGCCGTACACCAGACGCGAGCCCCGATGGTCCGTCCAGAGTTGCTGCGTCCACAGCAGCTTGCCCGTTTTCTTCTCCAGGCACTGCAGGCTGCCGGCTACCCCTGTGGTAAACAGCCGGTCCCCCACGACGAGCGGCGTTCCGTAGGGGCCGTTCCCCATCTCTGGTGCATCGCTCTGGAACGCCGTGGATGTTGCGTGTTCCCAGAGCGTCGCGCCTGTCTCGGCGTTGGCCGCCATCACGACTTCCTCGCGAGGCTTGCCATACATCACATAGAGCACGCCGCTTTCGACCGCGGGCGATGAATAACCCTCGCCGAGCGGCCGTTTCCAGATCACCCGCGGTCCTGCCGCCGGCCACGTGTCCTTCAAACCACTGGCGTCCGTGTGGAAGTTTCGATAGGGACCACCCCACTGGGTCCACGCGACCCCTCGTGGAGTGGTGGGAGCGGTGACTTTGGCCGTCTGACGGAACGCGGGTGCAGCCAGAGCGACAGCCAGGAACGTTCGTCGATCCATATCACAAGCCTCGCAGGAAAAGGTGGACCCGCCGTCAGTCACGGGAGGTTACAAACGCCGTGCCCATTGCAGAAGTATCGATCAGATTGACGCCAGGAGACTTGGACGCCGCGCGGGCGCTCGTGGCTGTCCAGTATCGGGAAACGCTGTCCGGCGCCGAACGGTCCTCCCCTGCCAGTTGATTGACCGCCGCCGGTCCTATAGGGTTTGTGGCGGAGTAGCTTCTGGACGTTCATCTGATCGACGGCACATACGAGTTGTTCCGGCACTATTACGCGGTACCGTCGGCACGCGATCGGGACGGCCAGGAGATCGCCGCGGTCCGGGGGGTCGTCACATCGGTACTCGGGATGATCTCGGGCGGTGCGACGCACGTCGCCGTGGCGACCGATCACGTCATCGAGTCGTTTCGCAATAGCCTGTGGCCGGACTACAAGACCGGCGCCGGCATTGAGCCGGATCTGCTCGCCCAGTTCCCGCTGCTCGAGGACGCCCTCCAAACGGCGGGCGTCCTCGTCTGGCCGATGGTGGAGTTCGAGGCAGACGACGCGCTGGCGGCCGGGGCGGTGGCGGCCGCACGGGATCTTCGTGTCGAGCGCGTGATCATCTGCACGCCGGACAAGGACCTCGCCCAATGCGTGCGCGGCACGCGCATCGTCCAGTTGAACCGCCGGACGCGTATCACGCGAGACGAGGCCGGCGTGATTGAGAAGTTCGGCGTCCCGCCCGTATCGATCCCCGACTACCTGGCCCTGGTCGGCGACGCGGCCGACGGTTATCCAGGATTGCCAGGCTGGGGTGCCAAGTCGTCTGCCGCCGTGCTCGCGAAGTTTGCCCATCTCGAATCCATTCCCGCGGACTGGCGCGAGTGGCGCGTGAACGCGGCCAACGCTGCGGCACTCGCCCGGACGCTTGCCGCCGCGCGGGACCGCGCGGTCCTCTTTCGAACGCTCGCGACGCTGCGGACCGACATCGCGCTGTTCGACGACGTGGATGAGATGCGATGGATCGGTCCCACGCCCGAGTTCCCCGCCCTCGCGGCCCGATTCGACGCGGCGGTCACCGAGGAACGGCGCCCCTCAGCCCGCCGATCGCCGGGCACGCCGATCTCAGAGTGACCGGGAGGTCGATGGCGCATTTTCTCCTCACCCCCGTCGGCTCGAGCGGCGACGTGCATCCGTTTGTCGGCATCGGCCGCGCCTTGCGGGACCGGGGCCACGATGTGACCGTGCTCACGGCGGAGCCCTTCCGCCGAACCACCGAACGCGCGGGGCTGCGTTTCGTCCCCACGCACTCCGAAAATGAATTCGACAGCCTGACGAAGCATCCCGATCTGTGGCACAGCCGCAAGGGCTTGATCCTCGTGCTTCGGATGCTTTCCGCGGCGCTGCGCGCCGACTACGCGCGCCTCGCGGACGTCTACGAGCCTGGCCGTACGGTGCTCGTCGGTCACGCACTGAGTTTCGCGACGCGAGTGTTCGAGGAGGTCCACTCGGCGCCGGCCGCAACCATGCATCTCGCGCCCTCGATCTTCCGGTCCGATCACCAGCAGCCGGCGTCCATACCCGGTGTGGATTCGTCCGGACTGCCGCGGTGGCTGAAGCGATCGACGTGGTGGCTGCTGGACCGGTGGCTGGATCCGCGCGTTGTTCCTGAGCTCAATCGGTGGCGTCGCGAATTGGGTCTCCAGCCCGTCTCACGGGTATTCAAGCAGTGGCTGCACTCCCCTCGCCGTGTCCTCGGGCTGTTTCCCGAATGGTTTGGGCCAATCCAGCCGGACTGGCCGCCACAGTTGAGCCTGACCGGGTTCCCGCTGTTCGACGAAGCCGACGAGCAGCCGTTGAACCCCGCCCTTCAGGCGTTTCTCGACCAAGGCTCACCGGCGATCCTGTTTACACCGGGTTCGGCGAATCGCGCCGCGGCGCCGTTCTTTGCGGAGGCGCTCGATGCGACACGGCGCCTGGGCCGCCGCGCCCTGTTCCTGACGCAATATCCGGAGCAACTGCCTACGACGCTCGGGCCTGATGTCTGGCACGAAGGGTATGTGCCGTTCTCGCAGGTTCTGCCGCATTGCGCCGCGCTCGTCCATCACGGCGGCATCGGCACGTGTGCGCAGGCACTCGCCGCCGGCGTGCCGCAGCTCACGATGCCCCTCGGGTTCGATCAGCCTGACAACACGACTCGCCTGTGGAGGCTGGGCGTGGGGCGTTGGGTGAGGCCACGGCGGTTCACAGGCGAACGGGTCGCCGTGGAACTCGCATCGCTGCTGGGCGACACCCGCGTCGCCGAGCGCTGTGGGCACTGGGCGCGGGAGCTACGGCGTGCCGATCCGATCGGGCAAGCCTGCGACGTACTCGAGGTTCTGGCACCCTGACCGGGCCCGATCATTACGATCCTGATCAATTGCGGCGGTTCTTGTACGGCTGCCGCCATCCAGCCAGTCTGATGCACGTGCCAATCCGTTGGCGGGACGTCACTTGGCCCTGACAAGCCTCGAGCACACACCGGGCAGGATCCTTGCGTTTGTCAGTCTCGCAAGACCATTCGGCTTGTGGAGATCAACATGAAAAGACTGTTGTGCGTCATTGCGGCGAGCCTGATTTCGAGTGTTTCCGTACAAAGCGCGGAGTCGCGCGATCCCCATCAGAAGGGGAAGAAACATTTGAAGCACGAACGCATCGATGATGTGAAGCGCAGCAACAATGTTTCGATCCACGTGGTGTTTCTGCCGCGCGAGATGCAGGTCCTGAGGGAATACTACGCACCCCGGTATCGAAACCTGCCGCCTGGCCTGCAGAAGAAGTACGCCCGAACAGGGCAGCTGCCGCCCGGCTGGCGAAAAAAGATGGAGCCGTTCCCCGTCGCTGTCGAACGGCAGCTCGTGGTGCTGCCGTCCGGTTACCGGCGCGGAGTCATCGACGGGCACGCCGTCATCTACAATCCGCGAACGCAAGTGATTGTCGATCTGGCCGTGCTGTTTTGAAGCCCACATACGCTCCGGTCCTCGCGCCGACCGGAGCGT
Source organism: Acidobacteriota bacterium (assembly GCA_031404215.1). Classification (GTDB taxonomy): domain Bacteria; phylum Acidobacteriota; class Vicinamibacteria; order Vicinamibacterales; family 2-12-FULL-66-21; genus JALZOC01. The sequence goes on along the minus strand of JANNHC010000476.1, from coordinate 5,082 downwards.
AGAGCGCCGGCGAGTCCCGTAGAACCTAGCCTAGACTGGCAGAGCCCTATTCATCCCCCCGCCATCGCCCCGACGACCATGAATGGCTCGGCCCCCGTGGCGACCGCGTCCGGCAGCGGAGCATCCGGAGATTCGTGCGAGAGGTCCTCCTCGCAGGCGAAGAACCGCACGAACGGCCGCCGCTGTTTCGTCGTGTGATCGCGGATCGTCCCGCCAAGCACGGGGTATCGCGCCTCGAGCGCATCGAGGATCGCGCGCTGCGTGACCTCGCCGGCGACGTCGAGCTGCACCTCGTCGCTCAGGTGCGCGAGCGTTCGCAGATGCGCCGGCAGCACCACCCTGATCATCGCAGCGTCTGAACTTCCACGGACACCACGGCCGGCAGATCGCGGACGATGGGCTTCCAGGTGTCGCCGGCGTCAGCCGACGCGTAGACCTGCCCGCCCGTCGTGCCGAAGTACACGCCGCAGGAGTCCAGCGCATCGACGGCCATCGCGTCGCGCAGTACGTTGACGTAACAATCCTGCTGCGGAAGCCCTTTCGTCAGCGCTTCCCACTCGTGCCCCCCCATCTTGCTGCGGTAGACGCGCAGCTTTCCATCCGGCGGATAGTGTTCTGAATCGCTCTTGATCGGGACGACGTAGATTGTCTCCGGCTCGTGCGCGTGGACGTCGATCACGAACCCGAAGTCGGTCGGCAGGTTCCCGCTCACCTCCTGCCACAAGTCGCCGGCGTTGTCGCTACGCATGACGTCCCAGTGCTTCTGCATGAACAGCACGGCGGGTCGGGAGCGGTGCATCGCGATGCGGTGAACGCAGTGGCCGACCTCGGCCTCCTCGCTCGGGATGCCCTGGGACTTCAGCCCGCGGTTGATGGGCCGCCACGTCTTGCCCCCGTCGTCTGTTCGGAATGCGCCAGCTGCGGAGATGGCGATAAAGATCCGCTTCGGATCGGACGGATCCAGAAGGATCGTGTGGAGGCACAACCCGCCGGCGCCCGGCTGCCAGGCGGATCCCGAACCGTGCCCGCGAAGCCCGGGCAGTTCGTGCCACGCCTGTCCGCCGTCGGTCGTGCGGAACAGCGCGGCGTCTTCGACACCTGCATAGACTGTATCGGGATCGGTCAGGGACGGCTCGAGATGCCAGACCCGCTTGAACTCCCACGGATGCGGTGTGCCGTCGTACCACTGGTGCGTGCCGGGGATCCCTTCGTACTCGAACTTGTTGCCGACGGCTTCCCAGGTCTGACCACCGTCGTTGGACCGCTGAATCAGCTGCCCGAACCAGCCCGTGGACTGCGAGGCATACAGACGGTCGGGGTCGGCCGGCGATCCCTTGAGGTGGTAGATCTCCCACCCGCCGAAGTGCGGGCCGCTGACGTCCCATCGCTCGCGCTTTCCGTCCGACGTCAGGATGAAGGCGCCTTTACGTGTACCGACCAGTACCCGAACCCCGCTCATTGTGTACTCCCTCTGAAACCCCACCCACCCCGTAGCCCACCCTGCCCGCCTGTACCCTGTACTCTCTACGCCATCGTATTGTCGATCGATCCAGGTCGAAATCGACAGGGCAATAACATACCTGGCGAATCCGACAATCGATATTTTCTAGGCGCTCGTGTTCTGGTAGCATCACGACCAATGGACACCAACACGCTCCTCGTGATCATCGTGCTCATTCTGCTCCTCGGCGGTGGCGGATTTTTCTACAGGGGCCGCCGCCGATAGGCGGTGGGGCGAGGTCTAACCCTCGCGTGACCGTGAGTCACCTTCGACAAGTCAAGAGCTGAAGCCGGCATCTACAAAATTCAGCCGGGCGGCGAGTGATCTGATCGCCGCCAATGCCCGTCGGCGGACGCTTCCCGGACCAGAGCCGCCCGCAGACGCGGACGGCATCCTGCCGCAAGTGTGCGAAAGCGAACATCCAGGAGGTCGGGTGCTTGACGGAGAATGGCATGCTCCCGCTCGCAATACGGTTGGCGAGGCTCGTTCACCGGAGATGACGGCGCTGCAGCGGCAGCGTCTGGCACAAATGCGCAGCCGTATTTGACAAAGCGTTTGCTTGGAGGACAATGAAGATCCCTAGTCACGGACTCTGCGCGATGCATCGACGTTTCCGGAAAGAAGGATCCGCATGGTGAGGTCGAGTGTCGTCGCGTTAGCAGCGTGCTTCGTCATGGGCGTCTCCGTCTCGGCGCAGGACCTCGTGGCGCGGGGCCAGAAGGTCTACGTGGACCAGAAGTGCGCCGTCTGTCATTCGATTGCCGGCAAGGGCAACAAGAAAGGTCCCCTTGACGGCGTCGGGACCAAGCTCACGGCCGACGAGATTCGTTTGTGGATGACGGACGCCAAGACCATGACCGGGAAAGCCAAGGCGACCCGGAAGCCCTTCATGAAGTCCTACAAGCTGTCGAAGGACGATCTCGGCGCGCTCGTGGCGTACATGGTGTCGCTGAAGAAGTAGCGCCATTTGACATTCACACGCGCGTCGATCCTTGCCCTGCTGTGCATGCTGGGCCTCCTGACGCATGCCCCGGCATCGGCGCAGGAGCAACCGACGCGCCCGCCAGCCGGCGCCGGGCGGGCAGCCGCCCCGCCACGTCGTCCGGATCGACCGCAAGACGCGCATCCTGCACGCCTTGGTCATGACCACGTTCCTCGGGTTGGCGGTCACCGGGCTGCCGCTGTTGTTCAGCGAAGCGGCGTGGGCACGCGCCCTCACGATGCTCTTCGGCGGCTTCGCCGGCGCCGGCATCGTGCACCGCGTCATGGGCGCGACCCTGCTCTCGGCGGTCGCGTGGCACGTGAGCGAGGTCTGCTGGCGGGCGTTTGTCCGGAGGGAGAAGGGACTCTTCTGGGGACCGACGTCGATGATGCCCCAGCCCCGCGACTTCGTGCAGTTCGGACAACAGGTCAAGTGGTTCCTCGGTCGCGGGCCGGTGCCGCGATTCGAGTATTTCACCTACTGGAAAAAGTTCGACTATTGGGCCGTGTTGTGGGGCACCGCCATCATGGGGGTGGCGGGCTTGATCCTCTGGTTCCCTGAAGCGGCGTCCAACGTCTTGCCAGGCTGGATGTTCAACGTCGCATTGTTCGTGCACGGCGCCGAGGCCGCGCTGGCCATCGGCTTCATCTTCGTCGTGCCTTTCTTCAACGGCCACCTCCGCCCGGGGAAGTTTCCGATGGACCTCGTCATCTTCACTGGCGCCGTCAGTGAAACAGAACTGCGGCACGAGCGGGCGGGCGAGTACGACCGCCTCGTCGCGAGTGGTGAAATCGACCGCCTCATCGTCCCCGCGCCGGATCCGGCCGCAATCAGGCGAAGCCGTGTCCTGGGCACGACCGCCCTTTCACTCGGTTTCGCGCTGGTCGTCTTGATTGTCTACGCCGTGTTGCGCTGAAGAGCGAACGCTTGAAAGGGAGGGCCGATGGCCCACGATGTCCGTTTGATTCGCAGTCCGATTTCGGTGGTCGGGATGGTGCTGACCACGATCTCCGCCGTGCTCTTCCTCGTGGTCTTCCTCGCCGATCTCTTCGGCTGGCACACCAATCCGTACGCCGGGATCCTGTTCTTTTTGGTGCTGCCGGGGCTGTTCCTGATCGGCCTGACTTTGATCCCGCTCGGGGCCTGGATCGAACGCCGCCGCCGGCTGGCCGGCCTGCCCCCGACGGAGGTGTCGTGGCCGCGCCTGGATCTCAACAATCCCACCCATCGGCTCCGAGCGATACTCCTGCTCGCGCTGACGATGGCCAACGTGGTCATCGTGTCGCTCGCCGCGTATCGCGGCATCGAATACATGGACTCGGTCCAGTTCTGCGGCCAGGTTTGCCACACCGTGATGAAGCCGGAATTCACCGCGCACCGGGACAGCGCGCACTCGCGCGTCACGTGCGTCCAGTGTCATATCGGGTCCGGCGCGTCGTGGTTCGCGCGATCGAAAGTCTCGGGGATGCGGCAGCTCGTGGCCGTCTCGCTGAAGTCGTATTCGCGACCGATCCCGTCCCCTGTGCAGAACCTCCGGCCGGCGCGGGACACGTGCGAGCAGTGTCACTGGCCCGAGAAGTTTCACGGCGACATCGTTCGCCGGATTGTCGAGTACGCCGACGACGAGCAGAACACCGAGACGGTCACCATGCTGCAGCTGCATGTGGGCGGAGTCAGCGGAGACGGTAGCCCCGCGAACGGGATCCACTGGCACGTCGACGCCGCAAACGCGGTCGAATACATCGCCACCGACGACAAGCGTCAGGTCATTCCCTACGTACGTTTCCAGGATCGTTCGGGTAACGTCCGGGAGTACTACGCGGAGGGCGTGACCCCCGAGCACCTGGCGGGCGGCGAGCGGCGGCGCATGGACTGCCTCGATTGCCATAATCGTCCAAGCCATCAGATGTCGCCGTCACCGGAACGAGCCGTCAACGACGCCTTGGCGCGCGGCGACATTTCGAAGACGCTGCCGTTCATCCGCCGCGAGAGCGTCAAGGCACTGAAGGCGTCGTACCTGTCGCAGGACGCCGCCGTCGATGGCATTGCCCGCGATCTGCGGGACTTCTATCGCGCCAACTACCAGGCGGACTACACGGCGCGGCGCCAGGACGTGGAGAAGGCCGTGGTCGCGACAGCCGCCATCTTCCGCCGCAACGTGTTTCCGGAGATGAACGTGCGGTTCGGCACGTACCCCAACAACATCGGCCACAACGACTTTCCGGGCTGTTTCCGGTGTCACGACGACGAGCACACCGCGAAAGACGGCAAGAAGATCGCCCAGGAGTGCGAAGCCTGCCACGACGAGCAATAGGGTTCGAGCTCAGCCAGCTTCATGATCGTCCAGGTGGCGAACCGCTTGACGTGTGGCCGGCGGGATCCCGCTGGGGCCGACCTTGCGGGCTCGTGGCACGACAAGCAACTCACCGATGACTTCGTGGCGGTGGTGATGCACAACCTTTCGCGACTGCCGGAGAAGGCGCGAGCGAGTCTCGAGAGCGCTATGGTCGAGGCCAAGACTAGCGCTTGAGGTAGGTAAAAACAGGTTTTCATCAAAGGAGAATCAGGAAATATGCCCTCGCCGTCGTCCCCGACAGCG
>JANNHC010000475.1:0-15080 GCA_031404215.1 Acidobacteriota bacterium | reverse complement strand
TGCCCTGTACCCTGAGCCCTGCTCCTCCTGTATGCGCATAGCGCTCGCCCAGCTCAACCCGATCAGCGGCGACATCAACGGAAACCTCGCGAAGATCCTCGACGTGCTCGAGCAGGCGACCGCTCAGGGGGCCGACCTGCTCGTGACGCCCGAGATGGCGCTGCCGGGCTACTGCATCGGCGACCTCGTCGAGGACGCGGGGTTCCTCGCGGCCAACGCGCGCGCGATGCAGCGCATCGCCGACGCGGCGCGCGGGATCACCGCGGTCGTGGGATTCATCGACTTCGACCTCGAGGCGCGGAACGAAAGCGGAGCGATCCGGAAGTTCAACGCGGCCGCCGTGGTGCGCGACGGCCACATCCTGCAGCGCGCGCACAAGACACTCCTTCCAAGCTATCGCTACTTCGACGACAAGCGGTTCTTCGTGCCTGGCGCCGTGCGCGAGCCGGTCAGTGTCCCTGTCAGGGGAGGTACGATCCGGCTCGGTGTGTCGATCTGCGAAGACCTGTGGGACGAGTTCTACCACGTCAAGCCGCTGGCGGAACTCGTGGCCAAGGGAGCGGACGTCCTCCTGAACCTGAACGCCTCCCCCTTCTGCCCCGGCAAGCGCCACGAACGTGACGAGACCATCCGACGCCATATCGCCCAGCTTGGAAAGCCGCTCGTGTACATCAACACGACGGGCGCGGCGGACAACGGCAAGAACATTATTCCATTCGACGGCGAAAGCCTGGTCTACGACGGCGCTGGACGTCTGCTGGCGATCGGCCGGCAGTTCGAGGAGCAGCTGCTCGTGGTGGATCTCGATCCGGCGACGCCGCCGGACGGGCTCCGGCTCCCTGCCATCGATCGGGATCGCGAGGTCTACGACGGCCTGGTGATGGCACTTCGCGACTACATGCGCAAGACCGGCTTCGATCGCGCCGTGGTCGCGGTCTCGGGCGGCATCGACTCCGCGCTGGCGCTCGCGATCGCCGCCGACGCGCTCGGGCCGGACCGCGTGTCCGCCTACAACATGCCCTCCCGTTTCAACAGCGACACGACGCGTTCGATTGCCGAACGGCTCGCGCGCGCGTTCGGCGTGTCGTACGGCGTCATTCCCATCCAGGACATCGACGAGCACGTGCGCGGGGTCTTCGAAACGCACGCCCACCCGATCGCGCACAGCTTCACGGGCGAGAATCTCCACGCGCGGATCCGGGGCATGCTCATGATGGCCGAGTCGAACGATACCGGCGCGCTGCTGATTTCATGCGGCAACGAAACGGAAATCGCCCTCGGCTACGCCACGCTGTACGGAGACATGTGCGGCGGCGTGTCGCTCATCGGGGACCTGTCGAAGCTCGACGTGTATCGCATGGCGCGCTACGTCAATGCCAGGCACGGCGCCGAGAAGATCCCGGAGGACACGTTTCACATCAAGCCGTCAGCCGAGCTGGCCGAGAACCAGTACGACCCGTTCGACTACTGGGTCGTGGCGCCCGTCGTGGGCGAGATCGTCGAGCAACGCACGAGCCCGGCCGATCTGGTCCGCCTCTTCGAACAGCGTGCGCTGGACCCGGCACGCTTCGTCCTCGACGCGGACGGACGCACGGTGTACGACAAGCACACGTCCGCCTCCTTCAGCGACGTCGTCTACGATTGCTTCCGCCGGATCCGCCGCTCCGTGTACAAGCGACTACAGGGTCCGCCGATCATCGTCGTGACCGAACGCGCCTTCGGGCTCGACCTGCGCGAGACGATCATCAATGGATGGGAGGGATTAGAGAATCCCTAATCCCTAATCCCTAATCCTCAATCCCTAATCCCAATCCCCAATCCTCAATCCCCAATCCCAATCCTCAATCCCGGATCTTGAGCCGGCCGCCACCAGCCGCCAGCCGCGGACCTGCTACACTCAAACTGTCTGACATCATGCCGGCCAAAGTGATCGTTCGCGATTTGCACAAACAGTATGGCGGCGTGCACGCGGCGCACGGCGTCAGTTTCGAGATCCAGGACGGTGAGATCTTCGGACTGCTCGGTCCGAACGGGTCCGGAAAGACGACGACGCTCGAGTGTGTCATCGGATTGCGGGAGCCCGATGCCGGAGTGATCGAAGTCTGCGGACTCGACGCGCGGCGGCATCCGCGGGCGGTCAAGGAAAAAATCGGCGCGGTGCTGCAGACGATCGCGCTGCAGGACAAAATCACCCCGCGTGAGGCGCTCACGCTGTTCGCGTCGTTCTATCGCGAAAGCGCGTCACCGCCAGGGCTGCTGCAGCGCTTCGGCCTCGACGAGAAGGCAGACGTGGCGTTCGACACGCTCTCGGGCGGGCAGCGCCAGCGACTCGCGGTGGCGCTGGCCTTCGTCAACAACCCGGAGCTCATCTTCCTCGACGAGCCGACGACAGGTCTCGACCCACAGTCGCGCCGCGATCTGCACGCCGAGATCGCGCGGATGAAGCGCGACGGTCATACGGTGTTGCTGACGACGCACTATATCGATGAGGCCGAACAGCTCTGCGACCGGATCGCGATTATCGACCGCGGCCACATCATCGCGTCCGGTCCGCCGCGCGATTTGATCGCCGAATCCACGTCGATGCAGTCCGTCTCCCTCACGACTGCCCGTCCGCTGGATCGGGAATCGGTGGCGGGCTTGCCCGGCGTGCAGGACCTGGCGTGGGAGGACACACGAGTCAGGTTTCGGACCGCAACCGTGGGCGAGACGCTCTCCTCGTTGATGCGCCTGCTGGACGAGCGCAACGTCGAGCTCACCGAGCTGCAGGTTCGAAAGGCCTCGCTCGAAGACGTCTTCATCGCGCTCACCGGCGACAGCCTGCGCCACTGACCCCATGAGTCCATTCCTGCAGCAGCTGCGCGTCACCCTCAAGCTGCACTACCGGAACCGGATGGCGCTCCTCTACTGCTATCTGTTTCCGCTGGTCTTCCTGCTTGCCTTCTGGGTGTTGTACCGGCACGAGAGCGTCACGCTCGCGCGACACATGGGCGAGCTGCTGACGGTCAGCGTGCTCGGCGGCGCCTGCTTCGGCCTGCCGACGACGATGGTCAGCGAGCGTGAACGTGGGGTGTGGCGGCGCTACCGGCTTGCCCCCGTGTCCACCGCGACGCTCGTCGCCAGCACCATCGTCGCGCGGTACTTCATCCTGGTGACGGCAGGGCTGCTGCAACTCGGGGTGGCGCTGGCCGTGGGCATGCCGCTGCCGAGCCGTCCGGTTGGCCTCCTCGTCGTGTTCACGTTCGTAGCCTTCGCGTTCATCGGGCTTGGCCTGGTGATGGCCATGATGGCGGACAACGTGCCGGCGGTTCAGGCGCTCGGGCAATGCATCTTTCTGCCGATGCTGATCATCGGCGGGATCGCCGTGCCGCTCGCCAGCCTGCCCGACTGGGCTCAGCGCGTCTCGACGTTCTTCCCCGGGCGGTACGCGGTGGAAGCCCTGCAAGCCTGCGTTGTCGGCATCGGGCTCGCCGCCGCCGGGTTCGATCTGCTCGCGCTCGCCATCATCGGCGCCGGAGGATGCATCGCCGGAGCAAAGATGTTTCGCTGGGACGCGCAGCAGCGTTTCGCCGCGGGGACCGGAAAGGGATGGGTCGCGATAGCCCTTCTCGCCTGGGGCGTCGTCGGCGTGATGTCGGAATACCGCGGCCGGATTTCGGCCATGGCCCCCGCGGCATCCCGCACACGAGCCCAAACGGCTCCCGCGGCCAGGCCGGACGCGGTGCCGTCTGCGACTTCGGTCGCCACACCGATCCCGGCAAAGCCGGCGGCGCCAGTCACGCTCAGCGACGCCGAAATCAAAACGCAAGGCCAGCCGCCGAAGGTAGCGACGCCGGAACGGGTACCGCCGCCATCAGAGACGGCGAACCTCTCACCCGCCGCGCCCCCGGGGCCAGCAGCTGTGAAACCGGCGGACCCGCCGCGCGCCGCCGGCACGGCGTGGCAGGCGGTCACGACCGCGGACATCGATCGCGATCTCGTATTCGATCGGCTGCCGTCCGACCGGGGGATCGTCACGCCAATCGCGCCAGAGGATGAGGAGCCGGACACTGACACGGCCGACCATCTGCAGTACATTCGGGAGAACCTGCCGTCGTGGCAGCCGGGGCAAGTGGCTGACCCGGTGCAGCGCGTCCGCAACGTCCTGTATGTCGCGGCCGTACCCGATGTGATGCAGCTTCCGGTCGAGCGCTACGCGGCTCACGTGGTGTACGAGCGGCTGCAACAGGACATTCCGAAGGATCAGTTGATCAAGATCCTCTACTGGATTGCGCTCCACCCCACCGAAGGGGACGACAAGGCCGTAGACGAGCTCTGGGCGCTGCGGTTCGGCAACGCCACGGCCGACATGCAGCAGACGCGCGAGCGGACGGCGCTCTATGCCGTCAAGCTGCTGGGGCGCCTCCTCGGCAAGCTGCCACGGCCCCCGTCGTAGCAGCGCTTGGATGCGGCCGCGGACACTGCGGCCACGCATCAACACGATGAATAGGAACAGCACGCATGAACAACGAACAACTCGATGCGCTGCGTTACCCCGTGGGGCGCCTCCCGCGTAACAAGGCACCGCTCGATGGGCGCGACCGCGCGGAGTACATCGAGATCATCGAGACGTTGCCGGCAAAGGTCCGGGCGCTCGTAACCAGATTGACTGATGCCGAGCTCGAGACGCCGTATCGGCCCGGAGGCTGGACAGTCCGGCAGGTCGTGCACCACCTGCCGGACAGTCACATGAACGCATACGTGCGGATGAAGCTGGCCGTTACCGAAGACGCGCCGCTCGTCAAAACGTACGAAGAAGCGCGCTGGGCCGAGTTGCCCGAGGCCAAGAGCGCGCCCATCGCGATGTCGCTCGATCTGCTCGACGCGCTTCATCGGCGCTGGGTGGCGTTCCTGCGCGCCCTGCCTGCCGCGGATCTGCGGAAGGCATTCTCCCACCCCGAGTGGGGCCTCGTGTCGGTCGAGGAAGCGCTCGGGATGTACGCCTGGCACTGCCGCCACCACACTGAGCACATTCGAATCGGCGCCGGACGCGCCGGGGTGTAGCGCTCCTCGGGCAACCCTGAAGGACTGCGCTACGGTGCCGCGTCAGGTCCGCGCGGACGGCGAGGTCCGTGGCGCAGGGCTTCAGCCCTCCCTCAGCGCCGCTCCACACGGCCGAATAGGGCAGATCTATGGCAGATCCGTGAAGAAACAGCCAAAACCAGTTTTTTCCATGGCATATCACGGCGCCGTAACGTATCTAAGTAGCGATGTCACCACACGCCCGCGAGACCCGACCCTTCGCTTCCGAGGTGAAATTCGTTCTCGACGCCGCCGAGGGCAGCCGCATCCGCGACTGGGTACGCGCGAACCTTGAACCGGACCCGCACGGCGGGGGCGCGTTCAACGACGAGTACGAGACGACCAGCCTGTATTTCGATACAGCGCGCGGCGACGTCTTTCACCAGCGCGGCTCCTTCGGCCGCAGCAAGTACCGCGTCCGCCGATATGGCACCGCACCGTTCGTGTTCCTTGAGCGCAAGCTCCGGAAGCCTGGCATCCTCGTCAAACGCCGGACCATCGTCGAGCTTGATGGGCTCGACCGGTTGTCCGGATCGGAGAGGGATAAGCATTGGCCCGGCGAGTGGTTTCATCGCCGACTGCTGCTCCGTCAAATCAAACCGGTCTGTCAGCTGTCCTACTCCCGCACGGCCCGATTCGCGCGAACGGCCGAAGGGCCCGTGCGGCTGACGCTCGACGAAGACGTACGGGTCGCGTTGACGAGGACGCCAGGCTTCTCGCCCGAACGCGGACAGCCCGTGGTCCCTGGACAGATGATCCTCGAGCTCAAATACCGCCAGCACGTGCCCGCCATCTTCAAGCGCCTCGTCGAGGAGTTCGCGCTCGAACCGCGGCGGGCTTCAAAATACCGGCTTGGGATGACGTCGCTCGGCGACATGGGGTTCGCAGGGGCGACGCCGGCGGCTGGCATCGGCGCACATGCCTGATTCGCTGGCATCCCTGTTCGAATTCGACGCCGGAGCGCTGGAGCTGCTGATCGCCAGGCTCATCCTCGCGTGGCTGCTCGGCCTCGCCGTCACCGTTATCTACCGGCGTGCGCGGCCGATGAACCCGGAAGCGGAATCGTTCACGGTCACGCTGGTCCTGCTGACGATCCTCATCGCTATGGTCACGCAGGTGATTGGCGACAACGTGGCGCGCGCCTTCAGCCTGGTCGGAGCGCTGTCGATCGTCCGCTTCCGGACCGTCGTCCGCGACACGCAGGACACGGCCTACGTGATCTTCGCGGTCGCAATCGGCATGGCGATGGGAGCCAATCATCCCGCGGTCGCCGTGTGCGGACTGGTCGTGGTGGGCGCCGCCGCCATCCTGTTGAAGCGTCGCGGCGTCGTCTTCGTGCCGGCGAACGGGCAGTTTCCCTTCGTGCTGCGGGTGCGGGTGCCGATCGGCCAGGACGCCGACGCCCTCCTCGGCGCGACGCTCGATCAATTCGTGTCGGGGCGGAGGCTGGTTTCAGTGATAACGGCGCGCCAGGGATTGTCGTTGGACGCGACGTACACGATCGCGCTCCGCGCCGACGATTCGGCTAGCGCGGCCGTCAACGCGCTGAACCGAATCGAGGGAGTGCAGAACGTGGAGCTGCAGCGCGCGGAGGGGACGGGGGAATAAGGGCTCAGGGCCCAGGAAAAAGGGAATGATGATGAAACTCTCGATAAAGAATCGCGCAATCGGAACGGGCATCGCCATCGTCGCGCTCGTGCCGCTGGGCCTGCTGGCGCAGCGGGGCGGATTTGGCGGGCCGATGCAGCAGGAGCGCAAGCTCGTGGCGCAGTTCGACAAGAACGGCGACGCGCGGCTCGACGCGGTGGAACGAAAGGCCGCGCGCGAGTGGCTGACGACGGGGCCGGCCGGGGGGTTCGGCGGACGGCGCGGCGGGCCCTTCGGGGGTGGCGCGGCGGCCGCGCCGGCAGCCGGGCGCAAGCTCACGCCCGCTGACGTCAAGGCGTATTCCGCCACGGCGGTGTACGACCCGTCCACGATCCGCACGGTGTTCCTCGAGTTCGACGCCGGCGATTGGGAACAGGAACTGGCCGCGTTCAACAACACGGACGTGGAGGTGCCGGCCAGGGCCACGATCGACGGCAAGATTTACAAGGACGTCGGCGTCCACTTCCGCGGCGCGTCCTCCTATTTCATGGTGCCGGAAGGCCGCAAGAAGTCGCTGAACCTGTCGTTCGATTTCGCGGACGACTCGCAGAACGTCGGAGGATACAAGACACTCAACCTGTTGAACGCCGCGAGCGATCCGAGCTTCCTCCGTGCCGTCCTCTATACCGAAATTGCGTCGCACTACCTGCCGACGCCGAAGATGAACTACATGCGCGTGGTCATCAACGGTGAAAACTGGGGGCTGTATCTGAACGCCCAGCAGTTCAACAAGGATTTCACGCGCGACTTCTTCAAGTCCGCCAAGGGCGCGCGCTGGAAGGTGCCGGGAAGTCCGGGGGGGCAAGCCGGTTTCAACTATCTTGGCGACGACCCCGCCGCGTACAAGCAGATGTACCAGATCACCGGCGGTGACAATCCCAAAGCGTGGGCGGACCTGATCACGGTGTTCAAGGTGCTCAATGAGACGCCCCAGGACAAGGTGGAAGCCGCGCTGGCACCGCTCCTCGACGTTGACGGCGCCCTGAGGTTCCTCGCGGTGGAAGTGGCACTCGTCAACACGGACGGCTTCTGGACGCGCGCGAGCGATTACAGCCTGTACCGGGACGAGAAGAGTGTGCTCCACATCTTTCCCCACGACGTGAACGAAGGCATGGGCACCGAGGAAGGGGGCGGCCGGCGTCGTGGCGGTCCCGGCCCTGGTGGTTCTGGTGGATTCCCTGGCGGTGGTGTGGGAGGTCCGCCCCCGGGCATGGGTGATCCGAATGGTCCGCCCCCCGGTATGGCGGCACGCGGATTCGGTGGCCGCGGTGGACCGCGCGGCGGCGGACCCAATCTGGATCCCCTCGTCGGCCTGGACGACAGCAGCAAGGCGCTGCGAACGAAACTGCTCGCGGTGCCAGCCCTGCGCGCGCAATACCTCTCGTACGTGCGCGACATCGCCGAGAAGCACCTCGACTGGAAGACGCTCGGTCCTCTCGCGCAGAAGTACCACGACCTCATCGCCGCCGACGTGAAGATGGACACGCGAAAGCTTTACAGCGATGAAGGGTTCGAAGCCGGGCTGGCCAGCGTCAAGAGCTTCACCGACGCACGGCGCGCCTACCTGCTGAAGGCGACCGACCCGGCGCGATGAGCGGTAGCGGAGCGACCTCCGTTGCCGCGTCACCTCAGAACGAGAAATTGAGCGAGATATCGACCTTCCGGGTGCTCAGCACGCTCTGCGGCTGCAGGAAGAACGGCGACGTCATCGTTCCGCTGTAGCCCGTGTAGTTGGCGCGGTTGGTCAGGTTCTGGACGTTGACCGACAGGCCGATGCGATAGCGCGGCGGCGGCGCGCCGCCGGTCATCACCGTGGCGACCCCTTCACGAATCGTGATGCCGGTGATCCCGCCGGGCGCCTGGATGGTCTTCTTGCCGATCGCCAGCGTGTAAAAGAAGTTACCGTTCACGGTCACCTGCCGCGGCGCCCATTGCGTGTTGCGCCCGACTCCTGACGGCCGATCGTTGTACACGAGATCGCCGTTATTGTCGCGCCCGGTCGTAATGGTATAGGGCGTACCGCTCGACGCATTCAGGTTCAGGTTGGCGCTCAGATTCTTGAGCGCCGTCGTGTTAATCCCAAGATTGACGCGGTGCCGCCGGATTTCTCCCGCGACCTCGCCCCATTCGCCGCCGGGCGACCCGGTGAACGGCAGGCTGAACGCCCCCTCCGTATTGTTCTCCGCCTTGCCCGCCGAATAGTTGACGTTGAACGACGTGCGCTTCCAGTTCCACCGCGGCGCGTTCAGCGCCGGCGACGGGGCCGCGAGGGTGATCGACGTGTTCGCGGAAAGCGTGCGTTGCCGGGACGCCGCGTCCGCCACCACTTGGACGATATTGACGAACGCCGGATCCGGCCGCAGCCCGCCAACCGGCGCGTTCAGGTTCTCGCCTCTCAACAACCCAAAGCCCCTCGCCTGCGCATAGGTCGCGCTGATCCGCACGCGTGGCGACACCGTTTGATCGATACCGGCGCTGACGCGCATGTTACGCACCATCGGGAGGTCGCCGCTCAGCAGATACCGGTTGGTGGCTGACAGGCTGCCGACGTTGCCCGGGTCCGGAAACAAGGGGTTGGCGACGTTCAGTTCGCGCTGCCTGAACCCGTCCACCCGCAACGTCTGTTCGTAGGTGCCGATGTTCAGCCAGTCATAGAAGACGCCAAAGCTGGTCCGGAGCGATGTCTTGCCGTTCTTGAAGGGAGACCACGTCATGCCGAAGCGCGGACCGAAGTTGTTGTAGTCGTTCAGGTGGGTCTGCAGTTCGTAGCGCACACCCGGGCTCAACGTCAGGTTGCGCCGGACACGAATGTCGTCCTGCAGGTAGATGCCTGCCTGCAGGTTTCTGTATGTGATGTTCGGATCGCCGACGCGGCGAGTGTAGCTCGTCGGGCGCCCGGCCTCGAACGCGGTCGGGCTTTCGAACAAGTAGGTGCCGAGATAGTTCGAGGAGTCGTCCGAACGGTAGGATCCTCCGTCCAGGATTATTCCCGAACGCACGGAATGGATGCCGCGGACGTAATCGAGATCCGACTGCAGGTTGATCATCGTGGCCTGCCGCCCGCCGCTCACCTGCGCGCCTCCGGTCGTGCGCGCGTCGGTGATGCGGAACGTCGGCGCTTCGAGCACGGACACCGAGGTGGACGAGGTGCGGCCGATCTGCATGCGCGTGTTCGTGAAGAATCGGCGGCCGAGCGGACCAGCCTCCTGGATTCGCACGAACGTGGACGCGTTCTCGGACGAGAACGCACGCTCCAGTTCGTCGTTGCCGCCAACACCGTTGTTCTTGGACGAGAATGCGCTGCGCGAGACGCCGACCCGCAGTGTCTGATCGGGTGTGATGGCGTAGTCCAACAGCCCGTTCAGGAAGAGGCCGTCGTTCGGCCTGCGGATGCTGAGCGGCTCGGAACGCGTGCCCACACCAGGGATGTAGACGAAGCGGTTGGGGGTTTCGAACGACGATTGGCCGCCGATCGACAGGTTGAATGAGCTCTTCTCCTTCAGGAGCGATCCGCCGAAGAAGGTCTGGTAATTCTGCATCCGCTCCGGCCCCTTGGTGGTCGTGAACGGGCTGCGCGCGCTCATCGAACCGTCGCGGAGCCGCATGTTGACCCCGCCCCGCAGCGGCCCGATGCCGGGCTGCGTGATGATGTCGATGAACAGGCCGCCGGCAAAGTGATTCTCCGCCGCGAAGGCATCGCGTGTGATGTGAATCGATTTGATTTGCGACTTTGGCGGAAGCCGGCCCCCCTCGAAACTGTCGATGCGCAGGATCGCGTTGGGGCCGGCCATGTCCTGCAGCTGCTGCTGCATCTCGTCGGGGTCGTCCGACAGCGCTTCGATCTGCTCACGCGTCAAGGCAGTCCCGAAGGTGCTGCGCCGATCGGAGGCGACGTTCTGGGCATCGCGGCCGACCGTGACCTCGCTCTCCATCTTCTTGATTGGCAGCACGACGACGTGCTTGTTGTCGCCGCTCCGGAGCCGCACCTCTCTCAGCAGCCCGAGCTCGAAGCCGGGAAATGACCCCTGAATCGAGTAGCGGCCGAGGGCCACACCTTCGAACGTGGCGAGCCCCTTGTCGGTGGTCTTGACCGGTTCGACCGCCGCGGCTTTGGTCGCGTCCTCGAGGCCGATCAGGGACACCGTGGCGTCAGGAATGACGCCGCCGCTGGGATCGACGACCGTGACAATCACCCGCGCGCGCGCCGCCTGGGCCCAGGCTGGCGGCGCCGACACAACGCCTGCAAGGATGGCGAACGCGGCAACAAGACGCTTCATTGACGGACCTCGAACTTCCTGGGATCGATCTTGGTGTTGACCCTGAACCGATCGAACGTGGTTTCCTCGGTGGTCTCCGTGCCCGTGGCCTTGCGCAGCCGGAAAGGCCACTGCAGCCCGCCAACGTCGCGATAGTCGGCGAAATACAGCCTGAACTCGACCGGGGCGGCCGGTGGCCCGCCCCCGGCGCGTCCGGCCTGCCCAGGCATGGGCAAAGGTGGCGGCGTACCCTGCGCGGCCGGTTCACCCGCGCCCGGAGGCTGACCAGTGGCCGGACGCGGCGCCGGCGACGGCGGGGCCGCGGCCGCGCCGCCCGGCGGCGCGGTGGCCGGAGCCGGCAGGACCCGCTCGCCCGATCCCGCGCCCGTAGACGCGGGCGGCGTCGTTCCTCCGGGCGGTGGCATGCCGCCGCGACCCGGGCCCGCCGGTCTCGCCGGCGGTTGCCAACTGACCATAATCGGCAGATGCGTCTGACTATTGACGAACAAGCGGACGGTAAGGTTGGGAGCCTTTGCTTCGACCACGTCCGCCTTACCCTGCGGGGCTTCAGCTTGCCCGACATAGGTGAAGGTCAGGGGATAGCTGCTGAAGGAGCCGGCGAACATGCCGAGCGTCACCCGCGCGAAGTCCTGCTTCACGGCAATGGCCCGAGCTTTCCGGCCCGCTTCGAGTTGCTCGGCGGTCGGCGCGGCGGGGCCGCCCGCTCTTCCGGCAGCCGGGGACGGGGGGGGCGGAGGCGCGGGAACCTGGATCAGCGCGTCGCCGTTGAACCCGCTCGATGTGGGTCCGCTCTCTTGCGCCGGCACTTCATCCTTTCGAACATATTTGTCCGGCAACTCGACCGCAATTTCAAACTCGATCGGCACGAGGTTATCGCCGCGCACCTGCCGGGTTCGTCCCGTGACGACGAAGTTCTTCACCGCCGACAGCCGTTTTTCGCCACCGAGCGCTTCGCGCGCCTCGGCCAGCACGGTGGCAGCGTCCCTGGCCG
Source organism: Acidobacteriota bacterium (assembly GCA_031404215.1). Lineage (GTDB taxonomy): Bacteria > Acidobacteriota > Vicinamibacteria > Vicinamibacterales > 2-12-FULL-66-21 > JALZOC01. Next base: position 3,104 of record JANNHC010000475.1, on the reverse strand, counting down.
GCGCCTGGGCCACGACTGGTACCTTTGGGTTTGAAATGGTCGCAAACGCGACAACCGCGAGCAGGAACTGTCCGAAAACGCGCATAACAGTAGCGCCTCCGCAAGCTGAATGGTGATCCAGTGGTTCAGACGAAGCGATTACGCCGTCCGTTGGCCTGATTGTTTCACCTGTGAGCACAGGCAGGTAGACGTCGAAGGCGTGGCCGCGGTTCGTCGATGGCGTTCGGCCGGGACACCCGGTTAGAGAAATCGATAGGGCGCACGTTGGGGCCGCGACAACATGCCGTTGGCCTCGTCGTCATTCCTGAAGCGCTCCTTGGCGGGATCCCAGAACAGCTTGCGCTTCAGCTTCATGGCCATGTGATGGATCAGGCAGGCCGACCACGCCCGGTGCGCGACCTCCACCGGGGCGATCGTTTGTTGACGCGATCTGATGCACTCCAGCCAGTTCCCGTGATGATCCTTGCTGTCGTACAGGTGGATCTCGTCGGGACCGATCACGGACTTGATGATCCGTGGATCGCTCGCGGCCAGCGCCTGGCTGTCCTGCAACTTCGCAACGGGATCGCTCGCCGTCACGGACTCGTCGCCCCGCGAGACGAAAATCCACCCCTCCGTCCCCTCGAACCTGATGCCGTTGGGGAATTCCCCGCTGATGATCATCCGGACGCCATCTGCGTACAGCGCCTCGGTTCTGAATGGACCGTGAACGTCCCACAGGCCCGTGGCCGGAAATTCCGCGGAGCCCCACACCTCCACCGGCCCGGTGTATTCGGTCCCCATGCCCCAGTGGGCGCTGTCGATGTGATGCGCGCCCCACCCGGTGATCATGCCGGCGCCGAACTGCTCGCAGCGCAGCCATCCGGGCCGACCGTATCCATCCTGCGGGTGAACGCGCTTCTCCGTATAGGACACGAGCGCCGTCGAACCGATCCACATGTCGTAGTTCAGGTTCTTCGGAACCGGCATCTCCGGCTCGACTTCTCCGTCCGGATCGCCCGGCAGCCCGATCTGAACGGCACGGAGCTGGCCGATGCGACCGTTACGCACGAGTTCGGCGGCATAGCGGAACTGCGGCGACGACCGCTGCTGGCTGCCGATCTGGAAAATGCGGCCGGAGCGATGGACCGCGTCGCTCAGCGCGCGGCCCTCGGCTATGGTCAGCGACGCCGGCTTCTGAAGGTAGACGTCCTTTCCTGCCTCCACGGCCTGAATCGCAATGAGGGCGTGCCAATGATCCGGCGTGCTGATGACGACGGCGTCGATGTCCTTGTTGGCGAGGAGCTCTCGATAATCCGAATAGCCCGTGACGCCGGCGTAGGGTTTGCCCACCTGGTCGCTGTAGCGGCGATTCACGAGCGTCCGCGCATCGTCCACGCGGTGGCTGTCGAGATCGCACACCGCAATGATTCTCGCTGCCTCATGCTTCCAGAGGCCTGGCAGATCGTGGACCCGCGAAATGCGGCCGTTTCCAATCGCGCCGATGTTGACGCGATTTCCCGGGGACGCCGCCCCCAGAACCGACGACGGCACAATCGAGGGAAACCCGCCCAGCATGGATGTCGCAACCATGCCCGTGCCGGCGGTCGTCATGAACCTGCGTCGCGAGGCAGACCTTGCATCTTTGCGTCTCATCCGGCCAGGCCCCCCATGTAAAACCGTTCGTCCATCGCCCGAGTCAGGAAAACGTCACGCGCTGCGCTTGCTTCTGCGCCTTCAGCATCAGCTCCGTGGCCAGGAAGCAATGCGCCTGCGGCATCGCGGTCTCGGTGCGGTTGAGCACATCCGACACCAGCTGCCGCCCATACGGCAGCACGACGTCTCGACAATCGATGTAGCGTGTTTCCTTGTGATCCACCAGAAACAGGTGGCTCTCGCCCGGCTTCCCGGCAATGTCGATGTTCTTGCGGATCTCCATGAACCCGTCGGTGCCAAGAATCGTCAGCCGCCCGTCGCCCCACGTCGCGAGGCCGTCCGGTGTAAACCAGTCAACGCGGATGTAGCCGGTGCCCTTGTCGCCGCGGAGCGTGACGTCTCCAAAGTCCTCGAACGTCGGATACTGCGGATTGTGGACGTTCGCCACCTGCGACGCCACGACGTCGGCGCGCGTCGAACCGGTGAAGAACAGGAACTGATCGGCCTGGTGCGAGCCGATGTCGCAGAGGATGCCGCCGTACCTGGGGCGCTCGAAGAACCATGCCGGCCGCGTCTTCGGTGACATGCGATGGGGTCCCAGACCGATGGTCTGGACGACTTGGCCAATGGCCCCGGCCTTGACGAGCTCCCCGGCTTTGACCGTCGCCCGGTTCTCGAGGCGCTCGCTGTACATGATCGAGTAGATGCGTTTCGACTGCGTCTGGACGCGACGTACCTGGTCGAGTTGTTCGATCGTCGTGATGCCGGGCTTGTCGGCCATGTAGTCCTTGCCGTGCTGCATCACGCGGATGCCAAGCGGCGCGCGCTCGTCCGGAATGGCCGCGCTCAGCACGAGCTGGATCGACGGGTCCTCGAGAATCTCAGCCTCGCTGCGCGCCTGTCTGGCTTGGGGAAAACGTTTCGAGAATGTCGCGACGAGATCGGGCTCCTTGGCGTGCACCCACGCCAGCTCTCCCCCGCCTCGCAGCACCGCATCGACCTGGCTGTTGATGTGCGCGTGGTTGACGCCGATGACGGCAAATCGGATCGCCGGTCGCGCACCCTGCGCCAACACATCCTTCGGAAGCACGGACATCGCCGCCGCGGATCCGGCGATGCCCTGGATGAACTTGCGGCGCCCGACGAGAGAACGAAGTTCACCACGAAGGAACGAAGAGAACGAAGACGGACGGAGTTGTTTCATTGTTGCATTCGCTTCTTGATTACCAGTTCTCCGTTGTGGGCCCGCTGCCTCCGTCCCTTCCTTCGCCGATTACCTCTCCGCGATGCACCACAGATACTTGTATCCCCGATTTCGCGGATCTGCTTGAGAGATCGGGGTCTGGACGGAAGCCGTGACAAAGAGCGACGCAACCGCGGAAAGCAGCCAGGGAGGCACGTGCAGAAACATACGCGCTTGTAGCACGGTGGAGGCTGCCGCGCAAACCCACGTCGCGACGAGGGGCTGG
>JANNHC010000474.1:0-5796 GCA_031404215.1 Acidobacteriota bacterium | reverse complement strand
CCAGAACTGGTCGCTCAGCTGGATGCGCTTGAAACTTCGGGTCTCCTCGGCGCCGGTCAGAGTGGTCGCGGTCAGGGCGGCCGAAACGAAGAGTGCCGCGAGGGCAGCGCTGAAGACCTGCGCTACAAGCGGCAATTGCAGAATGGGTTTCAAAAATGCAGCGCAGCCCTTCAGGGCTGCCTGGGTCGTGACGGAGGCATTCATGAACATGCGCACGCTCACTGTTTACCGACGATCCGGCTGATGCCGTTCGCCAGTTCCCGCCGCTCGGCTGGATTCGCGGCGCGTCCAAGGCGGTCCGTCAGCGTCCGGAGCGCGTCCTGCGTACCGACGGCGGCGATTCGCCGAACAGTGGACGGGAAGAGGCCTGGCAGCGTGGTCCCTGCCGCGAGTGTCAGCGCGCGCGGCATGTCCAGTTCCACGATCGGCTCGGTCGCATACCAGATCATCAACGGCAGATTCTGATCCGCCGCGTCTTCGTCGCGCCCCAGCAGTCCCGCGACAACGTCCCAGCGTTTGCCGGCCGGCACGCGCTGAAGCGCGCTGGCCAGATAGAGCCGCACCAGCGCGGAGGACTCCTCACGAGCCGCCCGTGCGAACCGCCGCAGCGTGGCGTCCGATGGCTGCTTGCTCTCGACCAGCAGCGAAACCGCCCAGCTGCGGACGTAGTCGCTGTCGTGGTCGAGGAGCTCGTGCAAATCGCGTTCGCTTAGCCCGCGCGTCGCGTGGAGTGCCCAGATCACGCGCAGCTTGCGCCTGACGTCCGGGTTGTCCCTGAGGGCGCGCTTGAGGCGCTCATGGACTTTCGGGTCCGGACCGCGCTCCTGCAGAATCCGCCGGGCATGCCGAACGTACCAGTCGTTTCTGTGCAGTTGCAGGTCAACCAGTTGCTCGGACGGCAGCTTGGCGAGATCGACCCGGACCCACTTGTCGTTCTCGTGGCTGATCTTGTAAATCCGCCCGAGCGTCTTCTCGTGCACGTCCGGGTTGCTACTGTGGCACTGGTTCCTGTCGTACCAATCGATCACGTGCACCGACCCATCCGGGCCGTAGCGGAAGTTCAGCAACTGGCTCCAGGAGTCATTGGTCTTCAGGAAGTCCGGACCGTGCGACGCGGTGTAGCCCGATCCTCGCCGCTGCAGCCGATCCATGTTGGCGCGGGCGCCGTGGATGTTGTTCATGAAGATGGCGTCCCGGTACTCCGCGGGCCAGTTGTCTCCGCCCAGATAGATCATCGCCCCTGCGTGCGCATGACCGCCGCCGGCCGCATCCGACCGGCTGTTACCGGCATGCGGGCCCTTCCTGCCGACCCAGTGCACGTGATCGGCGATGGTCTTGATGTCGTCGTAGATGTTCGGGTTGAAGTGCTGGCCGGCCTGCCGTTTGTATCTCGCCCCCGGCACGACATGGTAGAGGTGCTCGATGACGCACGCGGTGACGAAGGCGTGGCCGTAGTCGTTGAAGTCGAGGCCCCATGGATTGCTGGTGCCTTCGGCGAACACCTCGAAGGCGTGCGTGGTGGGATGAAAGCGCCACACCGCGCCATTGAGTCGCGTCCGTTCGGCAGTGGACGCCCCCGGCGTCCCGACGTTCGATTCGGTGAACACGCCGTGTGTTCCGTACAGCCACCCGTCGGGCCCCCACGAAAACGTGTTGAGCATCTCGTGCGTGTCCTGATACCCCCATCCGTCGAGCATGATCTGCGGTGGCCCGGAGGGGCGATCCGTTCCCTCGGCGATTGGGATGAACAGCAGATACGGGGCGGCGCCGACCCACACCCCCCCAAACCCGACCTCGATGCCGCTGATGAGATTCAGATGCTCGATGAAGACGTGCCGGCTGTCCAGACGGCCATCGCCGTCGGTGTCCTCGAGGATCAGAATGCGATCCTTCCCCTGGCCTTCTGATGCGCGCGCGGGGTATGTATGCGCTTCGGCGACCCAGAGCCGGCCGCGGTCATCGAGGGTGAAGGCAATCGGCCGCACGACGTCCGGTTCCGAGGCCGCGAGCCTGACCGAGAAGCCCTTCGGGAGGCTCATCGCGCTGGCGGCTTCGACACCCGACAGGCCGGCGTGCGGGACGACGTCCATCGGCGGGAGCGTGCTCATCTCCGACGGCACGATCTCGTTGGAGAACGTCGGCCGCGTCTCGTGGAAGCGGAAATCGTCGAAGTTGATGTGCGCCCAGGGGCTCTCCCGTATGTAGACGGCTGTCGGCGCTCCGGATTCCTCGTCCACGAGCCGAACAAAGATGTCTTTGCCGGCATGCGGCCTCAGGTCAGCCACCGCTGGCCGGAACGCGGCCTGATCGGCGCCCGAGGTGGAGTAGACGACGGTGTTGTCATCAGCCAGCACGAGTTCGACGCGCGTGCTGGCAAACGCCCCGCCCGACACGAGAAAGCTGGAGTACGGATGGCTCACACGAAACGGTGCGGACGAGAGTGTTCCCTGGCGGGCGTTGCCGGCCACGCCGCTGCTGACCCAGTACGCACCGGCAATCGCGCGCCGATCGTCCTTCCTCTCGGCATCCTCCTTGACGAGCGCGAACGCATCACCCGTGGCCGTCCACCTCTCCAGCGTGCCGGTCTCGAAATCCAGATTGAGCGGACGCCCGCCGGCTACCGGCGCGACGCCTGCTGACTGCACGGGCGGCTGCTCGGCGACCTCGAGGCGTCCTTCCATGCCCGCCGCCCGGTGCCCCGGAAGGGAGCAGTAGTAGGTGTCGCTCTCCTTGGCCTTGAACGTGACGCTCGCGGTGGCGCCTTTGTCCAGGATCTGCGCGCTCCGGGCGGCGTGCTTCTCGAGCGTGATGTCGTGCACCATCAGCTCGCCGTTCACGATGGTGATGCGAACCGTCTCGCCGGTCCGCGCCCACAGCATCGGATTGCGGACGCCGTCGATCTCGCCTCCGATTCCGCGGTACCCGAGCATCGTTGATTCGAGCGTGTATTCGCGGTCGGGCCGAGCCGTGGTCTGCGCCTGGCTCGCGAACACGACGAACGGCACCAGCAGAGCGCCTGCGAGGGTGATGAGGCGATTCATACGCTCGATCCTCCGACTGGGCATCGTACTGAGAACGTCAGCGAGGGACATGGCCGGCAATCGGGCGTGCTACCGCGCCGGCGCCGCCGGCAGCATGTTGCGGATTGCCGAGATTCTCCACGCGCCGCCCGCCCGGGTCATGACGAACGACGACCACATCCTGCGCGCCGCCGCGGTCTGGTCGCCGGCAATCTCGTACGGTCCATCCGCAATCGCCACATCGGGGGAGACGAAGCGCACGCTCTGCACCGTGACGGTGCGCGCGCCGGTCGTCTGTGCGGACGATCCCAGCGTGCCGCGGACGATTTCCTCGCGCCCCTTGCGCCATTCCCCGGACGACACGAGCTGATCGGCGTCCTCCGTGAACAGCGCGCGGAGGGCCTTTTCGTCGCGGCGCTCTCGCGCCTGCAGGTACGTCTCCACGACCTTCCGCACGGCGGCCTCCTGGCCCGTGTCCACGCCCGGGGGGCCCTGGGACGCCGACGTGACGAAGAGAAGCACTGCCAGAAACACGCGCATCATTCCCTCCTCCTCTCCTCGGATCCGGACGTCCCGACCTCAGCCGGCCCATCCTGTCGAAATGAGGACCGAGCGTCAAGCCTCCTGCCGGGGGCCGTCCCCGAGATCGTATACTGTGCCCGTTCGACATGGCGTCGTGGCTCGCGCCCGCGGGTGGCTTCCGGCGCCCCTCATGATCATCCATTTACTGGAGCTCGAGCGTGCTGTCTGACCTCTGCGTCCGCCGTCCGGTCTTCGCGACGATGCTCGTGATGTCGCTCGTGGTCCTGGGAACGTTTTCGTTCCGCAGACTGGGGGTGGATCTCTTCCCGAGAGCCGATCCGGCCACGGTGAGCGTCGCGCTGGCCCTGCCGGGCGCGAGCCCGGACGAGATGTCCACGTCGGTCGTCGAGCCGATGGAACAGGCGATCAGCGGCGTGTCGGGCATCGACGAGATTCAGGCGCGCATCGCGGAGGGCCGGGGTCAGATTACCGTCCGGTTCGTCCTCGAGCGCGACCTCAACGATGCGTCCAACGACGTGCGGGAAAAGGTGGCGAGCGCGGTCAGAAACATGCCGCCGGCGCTGCTGCCGCCCGTCATCACGAAAGTCGATCCGGATGCTGACCCCGTGATGTCGCTCATCGTCTCGTCGGACGCGATGAGCCTGCGCACGCTCACCGAGCTGACCGACAAGCAGATTGCGCGGGTCATCCAGACCGTTAACGGCGTCGGCGAGGTCAGCCTCGCCGGGGGGCGCCCCCGCGAAATTCACATCGTGGTGGACATCGAGAAGCTCAACTCGTATGGCTTGTCGATCACGCAGGTGCGCGACGCCCTTGTCGCTGAGAACGTCGAAATTCCCGGCGGTACGGTCGAGCAGGGCAAGGGCCAGCTGCTGCTGCGGACGCTGGGGCGCGTTGACGCCGCCGCCGACTTCAACGACATCGTGGTTTCGACCCGGAGCGGCACGCCGATCCGGGTCTCGGACATCGGCTACGCGGAAGACAGTTTTCAGCGGCCGACGAGCGCCGTCTGGCTCGGTCGCACCCCGGCCGTCATGGTGGATATCCGGCGCGCGATGGGGGAGAACACCGTCGCGGTCATCGAGGGCGTGCGCGCGAAGCTCGCGACGATCCAGCGCTCGCTGCCCGCGGCCGTCAAGGTCACCGTCATCCGCGACGACTCGCGGTTCATCTACGCGTCGATCGCGTCGCTCGAGGAGCACCTGATCTTCGGGGCGCTGTTCGCTACGATCGTGGTGATGATCTTCATCCGGAATATCCGCGCGGTCATCATTTCGGCTCTTGCGATCCCGGCCTCGATCATCTCCTCCTTCACGTTGATGAACATCATGGGGTTCACGCTGAACAACATGACGCTCCTCGGCATCACGCTGGCCGTCGGCATCGTCATCGACGACGCCATTGTCGTGCTGGAGAATATTTTCCGCTACATCGAGGAAAAGGGCTGTTCTCCGTTCGAGGCGGCGATCCAGGGCACGCGCGAGGTTGCGCTCGCTGTCATGGCGACGACGCTGTCGCTCGTCGTGATCTTCCTGCCGATCGCGTTCATGACCGGGTACGCCAGGCGGTTCATCAACCCGTTCGGCTGGACGATAGCGTTCGCCATCCTGGTGTCGATGCTCGTCAGCTTCACGCTGACGCCGATGCTCAGCTCGCGCTTCCTGAAGCTGTCCGACGCCGCCGCCGATCGCAGGACGAAGGAGCGCGGGTTCTTTCACTGGCTGGACGGGTGGTACATGCGGCGCGTGAACTGGGCGCTCGATCACCCCGGTGTGATCATCGCGATTTCGGTCGTCACCGCCTTGCTGACGTTCCCGCTCAACCGGATGGTCGGGCGTGAATTCGTTCCCAACGAAGACATGGGCGAGTGGATCGTCCATATGGACGCGCCCGAAGGGACGTCGCTCGCCGGGACCAGCGAAGTGGCCTTCAAGCTCCTCGAGAAGCTTCACGGTATCGAAGGAGTGGCGCAGATCGAGCCGTCGATCGGCGTGTCGGGAATGGGAGCCAGTTCGCCGACCCATATCCACTTCCTCTGCCAGGCGCTGCCTATCGATCAGCGCAAGAACACGCAGGCGCAGATCATCACCGAGATGCGCCGCCGGCTCGCGGCGCATCCCGGCTACCGGCCGAGCATCAGCTCGCGCACCGCGCTCGGCAGCGGCGAAGGCACCGGCGGGTTCGCGATCGCGGCGAACATCCTCGGACCGGATCTGGATCAGATCGTGACGTA
>JANNHC010000473.1:0-3867 GCA_031404215.1 Acidobacteriota bacterium | reverse complement strand
ACAACCGTACTCACCCTTTCAAATGAGGTTTTGCGTTCCATGGTCATGCTCAAGCTGAAAACGCTGTGCGCCGAGCGGTTGGACGATGCGATCGTGCGCGAAGCGATCGAGCGTCTGCCCGCTGACACGGCGGACGATGTCGCCGAGAAGGAAGTAATTGATGTCGCTGTAGACGAACCTCTCGCCCGGCGGCGCCGTGGGGACTTCTTCCACCGCGAGACCGATGGCGGTCTCGGAACCGTTCCACATGTCCCCCAGGTCCACGTCGGGACGAAGGCCCGAGACATGGGTCATCAGGTGGCGTACGGTGATCTCGCCCTTGCCGTACCGTTCGAATCCCGGGACGAAGGTCGAGACCCGGTCGGTCAGTCGGATCTTTCCCTCTTCGACAAGGATCATCACGCTCGTCGTGGTCGCGACCACCTTGGTGAGCGATGCGTGATCGAAAATCGTGTCGAGCGTCATCGGCTCGACGTCGGGCGCGACGGCTCGGTTGCCAATCGCTTTCTGGTAGAGGATGCGATCTCCGCGTCCGATGAGCACCACCGCGCCCGGCAGCTTCTTCTCGGAGACCGCCTGGCGGACCAGCGGTTCAATCGCGTCGAGGTTCTTGAGATCCGCGACCTCGCCCGTTCGTGGCGCCGAAGGGGATTGGGCCGCGAAGGGCGTGGTCGTCAGGGCAATCAGGACGGCGACGGCTAACTGCTTCATGCGGAGAATTATAGAGGGTCCAGGTTGGCAGGGTGCTTCAGCGCAATGAAGTGATGACTGGCATCCGGCGGTCGGTCGCCTGGAGGAAGAACGTTTCCCACACACGGCGAATGGCGTCGAGCTTGGCGACCTGTCCTGCGTCAGCGGTCTTCCCGGCCGACACCAGGTAGATGAATGCCTGGCGATGCACCCTGGCGGATTCGGCCGCCGAAGGCACTCGCGGGCCGTGGACATCGGTGATGTCCTTGATGAGGACCTCGCGCCGCGTTCCATTGAACGTGATGCCCACCTCGGGCGCCGACTCGCGCGTGCGTGTGCTCGAAACGTTGGTTGGGCTCTCGACGTAGAAAAACGAGGGCACGGCGGTGTCCGGCACGAGTCCCATCGCGTATTGGTCGAGCAGGCTGTACCGCTGCACGGCGCCAACGGTCTTGAACGATCCGCCGCCGAGGTCCTCGATGTCGTTGCCTTCCATCACCGAGCCGTCGGAGTCGAAAAAGAAGCTCCAGTGGACGAGGTCGCGGCCAAGCAACAGATCCGAGTCGGCGCCCGCCGCGCGATCGCGAAACCGGAGAAAGGCCAGCCAGCGATGGCCGGATTCCTGCCCGAGGACGCTGACGGTGTTGTTCTCGCCGAGGAACTTCTGCAGGGGGTTGTCCGGGTACTTGCCGAGCCGATCCATCACGACCAGGCTGCGCAGCCGCCCGGCGCTCCCGAAGTCGGCCGCAAGGTCGTAGTTCTCGATGCCAATCCCGCGGACCTCGTTCTTGACGGTCGTCTCGTAGGCGAAGGAGTCGGCGATCACGGACGCGTCGGCCCACAGCACGAGCTGATCGTAGTTGTCGCTGTGCGATTGATAGAACTTCCGCGTGAAGGCGACGAGATCGACCTGGGCGTCTTCGGCGAACCGCTCGCCGACAGCGGCGCCACCGCCGTCGGTCGGTCCGCCGTCCGTGAGGTTCACGGTCGTGAAGATCCCGGTGCGTCCTGGCGACAAGCCGACGATCGCGTCACCCAGCCCGATCGTGGAACCGTAGATCATCTCGATGTTGCCGTTCGGCAGCAGCGTCGCCTGCGCGGTCACGCTGCGCGAGGAATCGAAGCCACGCACGTTGCACCATGTGACCGTGTATTGATCCGCCGACGCGTTCACGAAAACGCGGCCGAGACCCGTCGACGGATCGAGATCGGCCAGGAAGAGCGACACACGCGGCGGGCCGGTCAACAGGCGGGCCACGTTGCGCTCGGTGCTCGCCCGATCGGCCTCTTCGAAAGTGATGTTGCCGTCAGAGTTGACGAACGCGGCGGATTGTGACTTTCCGTAAAAGGAAAAGCTGAACGGCACGGGGCTGCTCACGCTGTCGTCGTCCTGCAGCGTGAGGCGCGTGCCGAGCGTGGCGCGGAAATCCCCGCCGATACGGGTGATGTTGTAGCCGCCCGCGCCGTTCCGCACGAACCGGAGCCCGAGGCTCCGCAGATCGTACGTGTTGGGCGACAGGATCAAATCTCCTTCGTCCTGGACGACCGCAATCTCCCCGATATCGACGTTGCTGCGCGAGGGGGACAAGCCCGTGCGGCTATCCGTCCGATCGCCGCGGCCGGCATACTCGCGATGCGTCCATAGCGCGTCGAGCACCCGCCAGCGCGGGTTGCCGTCGAGGACGCGGGTTTTGAGGGCACGTGCCGCCGCCTGGTCCGCCGCAGAGAGTTCGACCTGGGGTCCGGCCTGTTCTTCCGCGAGCGACGCGGTCGAACAGGGGTTGGTCGTGGTGGCGGGTGGAGGACTGGACGAAGACGGGCTACTGGAGCCGCCACACGCGGAGGCCAGCAGCCCGAACAACGCCGCGGCGAGGGAGCGCTTCACGAATCGCTTACTTTTTCAGCTGTTCGAGGATCTTCTTCGCGTCTGCCGTTTCCTTGGCCGCAGGCGCAAGCGACACGAACTTCTCGAGGTCAACGCGAGCCTCGTCGAACTTCTGGGCGGCGACATACGCGCGACCCCGGTAGTAATACAGCTCGTTCTGCGACGGGAACTGCGCCATCAACTTCGTGAGCGATTCTGCCGCTTCCGCGCCCTTGCCCTCGTTGATCATGTTGATCGCGCTGTTGATGAAGGGATACGGATCCTTCACCTGCGTCATGTCAAGCGCATCGAGAATGGCCTTGGAGCCCACCTTGTCGCCGCTTTCCATGAGGAGATCGGCGTGGAGGAGCTTGAGGTCCACGTTGGCGGGCTCTTTTTCTATGTTGATCTTCAGGTGTTCCAGCGCCTTGGGGACATTGGGGGGAGTCTCAGCCGCATAGGTCCGGGCGATGAAGCCTTCGATCTGGTAGACCGACGGATACTTGACGAGCAGATCCTCGTAAATCTTCCGGGCTTCCGTGATTTTTCCAGACTGCGCGATCAAGGCGGCGCGCTGCAATTCAGCGTTGATCTCGACCGTCGGATCCACCTTCGGCGCCGGTTTCTTGAGGGTGACGTTCAGGGCCGGTGCGCGGTCACCCTTCACCTCGACCGTCTCGATCGCGGGCTCGAGGTCCGGTCCCGCAAGCTCGACGCGCCATTCGCCATTCGCGAGGCCGTTGATCCGCCATTCGCCCTTCTTGTCGCTCTTACCGGAAAGGACTTCCGTCTGGCCCGTCATCTGCGCTTTGACGATGACGTCCGCGACGGGCTGGCCCTGTTCGTCAACAACCTTGCCGTTCAGCCGCGCGCTTCCACGTGACTGGGCGATGGCGGACGAAGCCGCCAGCGCCGCGACGATGAGGATAACGGCGGCGCGAGCCGGGATGGGTATGCCAAGTGCCTTCATGATGTCTCCTTACGTCTCCCTTCGGCAGCGTAGCCGGGAAATCGGACACCGGTGCCGCAGCCCTGACGGCTGCCATCCGCGGGGCCCGCGCACAAAAAAACCCGGCAACCTTCATCAGATCCCGGGATTGCAGTGTAGCGCAAGGGCGGCGTGCCCTACTACCCTCCTCTGGTTGGGCTTGTGACTTTTCCGTGGCGCGGGCGAGTCGCTTTCCGACGCCGCCGGACTGGCTGGTTGGCGGGCTGCGCCGCCGTGCAGGCGTTCGCCAATTCTCCACCCGCTTCATGGCGGGGTTACGCATCGGGAATATCCTGGAACTGCATGGCATGAAGCCGCTGATACT
>JANNHC010000472.1:0-8387 GCA_031404215.1 Acidobacteriota bacterium | reverse complement strand
CCCAGATCGAATCGGTCATCCTGTTTATCAAGAGCTTGAAATAGCAGCCATGACGAAGCAGAACCTTCTCCTCGCGGCGATTCTGGTGAGTGCCGGCCTGTCGGCGGGTATGAGGGCGCAATCGCCGCACGTCGTCTTCATGATCGGCGAGGATGAGTATCACACGTGGGAAACCTTGCCGGAATTTGCCGCGAAGGATCTCGAGCCGCGCGGTTACCGCGTAACGGTCGTGCACGCGGACGGCGCCGACAAGAACCGATTCCCAGCGCTCGTGGACGCGCTGCGCACGGCCGATCTGCTGGTGCTGAGCACCCGCCGCCGCACGCCGCCGGCCGACCAGCTCGACGCCGTGCGTGCGCATCTTGCCGCTGGAAAACCGCTGATCGGCATTCGAACGGCGTCCCACGCCTTCGCGCTGCGGCCCGCCGATCCGCCAGCCGCCGCGCCGCTCTCAACCTGGCAGGGCTTCGATCCCGAGGTGCTCGGCGGTCACTACACCAACCATCACCCCGCGGGTCCGCAAACCACCATCGTGCTCGCGGCAGGCGCCGAGGCGCATCCAATTCTCAAGGGCATTTCACTGACCGGCCTCGTCGGTGCGGGCTCTCTCTACAAGGTCAGTCCCTTGGCGGATGGCACGACGCCGCTGCTCATGGGCACGATCCCGGGTCAGCCAGGTGAGCCGGTTGCGTGGACGAATGTGTACGGGCCGAAGCGCGCCCGCATTGTCTACACGTCGCTCGGCCACCCCGACGACTTCAAGAACGGCGAGTTCCGCCACCTTCTCGTGAATAGCGTCGCCTGGGCGCTAGGCAGGTGAGAGCTCTACGAGGGTTGTAGCCCTGCTTGAGGCAGCGATGAAGGGCTGCGCGACGGTCTTGCCGCGGGGTGTCCCGGGTCAGAAGAGGACGCGGACGCCGAGTTGCACCTGACGCGCCGACGTCACGGTCGTGGTGATTCGGCCGAATGTCGAGAGGGGCGCCTCGCCGTCCCGCGTGCCGGCAAAGGCGCGCAGCTCGGGGACGCCCAAGTTGGCGCGGTTCAGGATGTTGAACCCCTCGATCCGGAACTCGAGGCGGCCGCGATCTCCGAGCGTCGCCCACCGTGCGGCTTTCGTCAGCGAGAGATCGAGCGTGCGGAGGTCGGGGCCCGTGAAGTCGCCGCGGCCGGTGTTGCCGAAGGTGCCCGCGGGCTGCAGCACGAACGCCGCCGGGTCGAACCACTGATCCACGCGACGGAGCACCGCGTTATCCGGGCCGTAGCCGGGCGCATAGCTCGGACGATCCTGGCCAATCCCGGGCCCTCGCGACGGGTTCCACTGCGATCGGGATCGGTTGGTCTGCACGAACGCCGTCAAGGGGTTTCCGCTCCGCATCGTCCAGATTCCCGATACGTTCCATCCCCCCAGGATGGCGCCCGCAGGGCCGGTCAGCGGCTTTGCAAATGGAACCTCCCAATTGAAATTGGCCACCCAGGTGTGACGCGTGTCGAAGTCCGACGGCCCTTTGTTGTATCCCGGGATGAACTCGGGGAGCGCCGACGTAGTCCCGTTGGTCGCATCGGAGAAAAACGTGGACGCCTGCGTCGTGTCGTCGCTCTTCGACAGCGTGTACGATGACTGGACCGAGACGCCGTCCGAGAATCGTCGCCGGATCTCGACGATGAGGGCGTTGTACCAGGAGTTGCCGTCGCTGCTTTTCAGCTCAATCGTCGAGAAGGCCGGATTGACGCGGGGCGTGCCGGCGGCGATGAACGGCTGGCCGTCCGCGGTCGCGCCGGTCGGCTGGGCGAGGTTGACGTCGCCGCTGCGCAGCAGGTGGCTGCCGCGCGATCCGGCGTAGCCAACCGTGAGCGCCGTGCGCCACCACAGCTCGCGCTGCGCGCTGGCGTTGAAGACGTGCACGCGTGGGATTTTCAAATCGAATTGAATCGGCCGCATGGAGATCGCGCTTGCGCGATCGAACGGCGGGTTCGGAAACGTCGGATTGACGATGACCGGGCGCGGGGTAAAGGGCGGGTTCGTCACCGTGACGATCAGGTTCTGATGGCTGTTCGTGTTGAAGTACAGGCCGTAGCCGCCGCGCAGGGAGGTCCGTCCGTCGCCGAAGACGTCCCAGGCGAAGCCGCCGCGCGGCGACACGTTCCTATAGGTCGGGTTCTGGTACAGCGGTCCGATCGTCGGCTGCGCCGCCGTCAGGTCCGGCAGCGCGGAATCCCGGCCGTACCTCTCGCGCGGCATCGTCGAAAACTCATACCGGAGGCCGGCGTTCAGCGTGAGCCGCGGCGCGACCTGGAAATCGTCCTGCGCGTAAAAGCCGAACAGCGTGAAGCGCCAGTAGCGATCGAACTGAGCTGCCGGCGTGAGGCCGACGAAGCTGGCGGGGCGACTCGTCAGGAACGCGTTCAGGTCGGCAAAGGTGAAGATACCGAGCGAGAAGGTCGGGTTGACCATGTTGTCCTGGTAGCGCTCGACCAGGGCGCCCGCCTTCAGCGTCTGGCGGCCGCGCGTGTGCACCATGTCGTTCTGAAAACTGAACACGTTTTGCACGAGCCTGAGATTGCCGGAGCTCTGCGGCCCGAACCGCTTGAGGCCGCCGATGTCGATGTCGCCCATCAGATTGCGGGTGGCGATGAAGGGCGCGAGCGTGGCCGAGGTGTCTGCCTGGACGTTCTGCCCGATTCGCGTGCGGCTGAATCCGAACCGCGCGGTGTTGAGCGTCCGTGCCGAGAGCACCTGGCGGAACTCGCCGGTGAAGAACTGATTACGCGAGATGAACGTGCGCGGAAATTGCGGGTAGTCGGTCGGCAGGAACTGGTCGGCGTCGTCCAGGGTGTAGCGCGCGAACAACTGCCGGGTCGAACCGGCGTTGAAATCCAGGCGCCCCTGCACGAAGTGCTGATCGAGCGTCTGGTTGAAGGGGAACGTGTACGTCGCAAGCCCCTGCCCGAGCAGCGGGCCATTGGCGCGCGGAAATTCCGCGAGGTACGGGGCCACCGCGGGGTTGACGCCGACCGGCCCGGCCGGCAGGATGCCGCCGCGCGCGTTGTCGTCGGGCACGACGGTCGAGACGGTCCGGCCGAGGCGTTCGACCAGTCCTTCATACCCGACGAAGAAGAACGCGCGATCCTTCGCGAGCGGACCGCCGATCGTGCCTCCGAACTGGTTGCGCCGGAAATCCGGCTTCGTGCCGGTGTCGAAGAAGTTCTTCGAGTCGAGCGCGTCATTGCGGTGGTACTCGAACGCGGCGGCCGACATCGTGTTGGTCCCCGACTTCGTGAGCACGTTGAACTGTCCGCCGGAGTTGCGTCCGAACTCCGCGCTGTAGGCGTTCACTTCGACGCGGAACTCACGAATCGTGTCCATGCCAAGCGCCGTGCCGGCGGCGCTCCCCGCGGGGCCGTTGGTGAAGTCGTTCTGCAGCGTCCCATCCAGCAAGTACACGTTGGAACGGGGATCCTGCCCGTTGACGCTCATCCCGAGGCCATGGGCGACGGCCGACCCGCCGTCGCGATGCGGAAACGCGTTGACGCCGGGCTGCAGCAGCGCGAGGTCCGTGTAGTTGCGGCCATTGAGCGGCAACCGCTCGATCGCGTCAGCCCCGACGAGATAGCTGAGCTCCGAGGTCGACGTGTTCACGAGCGGCGCGGTGCCGAGGACGACATCGGCAATCGCCAGTTCGCCGAGCTGCATCGTGATCTTGACGTTGACCGTGCCGGCGACCGGCACGTCGAGGTCCCGGCGCAGGTGTGGTTTGAACCCGGCGGTCTCCGCACGCAGCTCGTAGGTGCCCGGGGGCAGCGCGGCGAGAACGAAGCGGCCTTCGCCGCCCGTCACGGCCGTGCGCGTGAGGCCCGTGGCCGTGCTGTGCGCCACGACCGAGACACCCGGCAGCACGCCTCCGCTCGGGTCTTCGACGGTGCCGGTAATCGTGCCCGCGGTCTGGGCCGCCGCGCCCGTGACAAAGCCGGGGACGAACAGCACGATAAACAGCAAAATCACCCTGTGCGGACGCATGTGTCAGTTTCTTTCTGCGCCCGAGTAGAGCGCGACGCTCCATTCTAACAGTGCGGCCTGACGAAGGGCGCTGTTGTATTCTCCAGCCTGTGCCCCTCAGGCCTTCGCACAGCCGATCGCCGACAACCGCGCTGCTCCTCGGGTTGATCATCACCCTGGCCGCCGTCGTGGCGTACTCGTGGTACATCACCCGTCAGATCTCCGGCTTGCGCGCGCTTCAGTCGGGCCTGGCGGACCGCAACCGGAAGGACTCGCTGCAACTGTTGCGCATCCAGAACGATCTCAATTCCCTGGGCCTCGCGATGCGCGACATGCTCGACGGCGGCCAGCCGTATCCGCTGACCGCGTGGGGGGCGCAGTTTCAGCGCCTGCACCTCGACCTGGACGACGCGCTGCATCGTGAGGAGCAGGTGGCTGCCGCGAGTCGTACCGCCGATCAGCGCACGTATCTTGCGAACTCCTTCGCGCAGTTCTGGTCCGCCGTCGATCAGATGTTCGATCTGGCGCGCAAGGGGCAGGACGAGGAGGCGCGGGCGCAAATCAGAGTGTCGCTCCAGGCACGGCAGGCGGCGCTTGGCACCGCCGTGGCCCGGCTGCTGGTCGAGAACAACGAGAACGAGGAACAGACAGCCCAGCGCGTCGGAGAAATTTATGGAGACGTGCAGCGCCAGGTCTACGGGTTCCTGACGGCGACGCTCGTGGCCATCGTGCTGACGAGCGCGTACCTGATCCGTTCCAACCGGCGGCTGTTCGCGGAGCTGGCATCGTTGTCCGAACAGCGGCACGAGCTCGCGCGAAAGCTGATTGCCACCCGTGAATCCACGCTGCGACACATCTCCCGGGAACTGCACGATGAGTTCGGACAGGTGCTGACGGCCATGGGCTTGATGCTAGAGCGCGCGCGGAAGCACCTGCCAGATGGATCGCCTCTTCGAGGCGAGCTCCGCGAGATTGCCCAGGTCGCCCAGACGATGCTGACCCAGGTCCGCAGCCTGTCACAGACGCTGCACCCGTCGATTCTCGAGCAGGCGGGTCTCGAGAGCACCATCGACTGGTATCTTTCGACCGTCGAGCGGCAGATGGGGCTTTCTGTTTCGTATGAACGCGACGGTCCGCCCATCGACATCGACAGTACAACGGGTATTCACGTGTACCGCGTGATGCAGGAGGCCCTGAGCAACGTGGCCCGGCATTCGGGCGCCAAGGAGGCGTGGGTGCGGCTTCACTCGAAGGACGGCGTCATCGAACTGGACGTCGAGGATCATGGTACGGGCACCGACGCCACCGCCCCTCGTCGCGGTCTCGGTATCGTCGCGATGCGCGAACGCGCGGAAATGCTCGGCGGTTCGATCGAATTTCTCCGGCCGCCGGCAGGTGGCACGCTCGTTCGGCTGAATGTTCCCATCACGCCCCAGGCGGGCTCTTTCGACTCCACTGTAGCGGCGGGGTTCTTGGATCCCACCGACCGAGAGGATACACATGGCGGATAAAATCACCGTCCTTCTGGCGGACGACCACGCGCTGGTGCGGCGTGGCTTCCGCCGGCTTCTCGAGGATGATTCGGATATTGCGGTCGTGGGGGAGGCAAGCGACGGCGATGAGGCGATCCGCCTGGCCGGCACCCTGAAGCCACAGGTCATCATGATGGACTGTGCGATGCCGGGAACCAGCGGCCTGGTCGCCACGCGGCGGATCCTGGTGCAGCATCCGGGCACCGTGATCCTGATGCTCAGCATGCACAGCGAGGCCACTCTGGTTCGGCAGGCGCTCGATGCGGGCGCGCGCGGGTACGTTCTGAAGGACGCGCTGGATCTCGACCTTGCCACGGCCGTCAAGAAGGCGGTGGCCGGAGAGTTGGTGCTCGATCCAAAACTGACGCTCCCGGCGCCGCTCAAAGGAGAACGCGACCACGGCCTCTCGCCGCGCGAGCTCGAAGTCCTGCGGCTGATTTGCGACGGCCATTCGAACCGGACAATCGCGGGCAGGCTCGGGCTCAGCGTGAACACCGTTGCCGTGCACCGCGCCAACATCATGAAGGCGCTGGGCGTGCACAAGACTGCTGAACTGGTCGTGTACGCCATTCAAAACGGACTGGTGAACGTGCTGTGAACCGTCGAGAGTTCCTGCGGGACGTGTGCGGGGCGGCCACGGTGGCCTCGGCCTTCACGCCGACGTTTGCGCAGACGCCACGGTCTCCGGGCATCAGGCTGGTGGACGTGACAGCCGCCGCGGGCCTGCAGTTCCGTCACAATAACGGCGCGTACGGCGGGAAGCTCCTTCCTGAAACGCTCGGCGCCGGATGCGCCTTCCTCGACTACGACGCGGACGGCTGGCAGGACATTCTGCTGATCAACGGGATGGACTGGCCGGGCCACAAGCGCGAGCGTTCAACCCTGCGGCTCTATCGCAACAACCGCAACGGCACGTTCTCGGACGTGACGCGCAGCGCGGGCCTCGACGTCGAGCTGTACGGCATGGGCGTCGCCGTCGGAGACTGGAACAACGACGGGTTTGCGGACCTGCTGATCACCTGCGTCGGCCAGAACCGCCTGTTCCGGAACACCGGGAAAGGCACATTCGTGGATGTGACGCGCGCGAGCGGCCTGAACGGCCGCGCCGCGTTCAGCACGTCGGCCCTGTGGTTCGACTACGACCGCGACGGCCTGCTCGATTTGTTCGTCTGCAACTACGTTCGGTGGTCAGAGGAGCACGACGTGGCCTGCAGCATCGACGGCAAGCAGAAGTCCTATTGCACGCCCGAAGCCTATCGTGGAAACACGTGCTGGCTGTTTCGCAATCGCGGCAACGGCACGTTCGAGGACGTGACCGCCACGAGCGGCATTTTCGACACGAGCTCGAAATCCCTGGGCGCGGCGGTCCTCGACATGGACGGTGACGGCTGGCTCGATCTCGTCGTGGCGAATGATACGCAGCCGAACAAGCTGTACCGCAACATGCGGAACGGCACATTCAAGGAAGTCGCCGTTGAGGCCGGCGTGGCGTTCAACGCGGACGGGAAGGCCAGGGCCGGCATGGGGGTGGACACCGCATATTTCGGCTCGTCTGTGACGCCGAGCCTCGCGATCACGAACTTCGACAACGAGATGATCGGGCTCTACCGAGCCAACTCGCCGGGAGCGTATGAGGACGTCGCCACGGCAGCGGGGCTTGGGCCGCCGTCTCGAAACACATTGGGCTTCGGATGTCTGTTCGCGGACTTTGATCTCGACGGCGCGATCGATCTTGTCGTCGCCAATGGGCACATCGATGAGACCGTGCGAAATATCCGGGGGCACGTGGGCTACGCCCAGGCGCCGCATCTGTTCCAGAATCAGGGCCACGACACGTTCCGCGACATCGCGGCCGTCGTGGGTGACGCGTTCGCCACCCCGAAAGTGGGCCGGGGGCTCGCGGTCGGCGACTTCGATCGGGACGGCGATCTGGACGTCCTGATGACCACCAACGGAGGTCCGGCGCTGTTGTTTCGCAACGATCAGCTCGCCGGCAACCGGTCGCTTCGGTTCCGGCTGGTCGGTACCAAGTCGAACCGCGATGCCATCGGCGCCACGATCCGGATCTTCCACGAGGGGACCTATCAATCGCGGATGGTGAAGAGTGGATCCAGCTATCTCTCGCAATCGGAGCTGCCGGTAACCTTCGGCGTCGGCCGCAGGGAACGCGTCGAGCGGATCGTCGTGGCGTGGCCGAGCGGGCGGGTTGACGAGTTCAAGAACGTGGCATCCGGCCGCGCGTACGACTGCGTCGAGGGGGGCGTCCTGAAGGTCCAGGACTGATGTGACAGAAAGGGTTACAGACCGAAATCTGTAACCCTTTCAGATGAGATATGACCGGTGGGGGTGGGCGTCACGCCCACCTGAGAAGCAGCGCGTCCTTACCTGGCGGGCTGGGTGACCGCATTCATCTGAAGCGTGACCGCCGTCTGCGCCAGCAGTCTGCCGTTCACCGTGGCTCCAGTGTTCACGGCGATCATGGTCTTGGCCAGTACGACACCCTCAAAGTGCGCCGTGGTTCCAATGGTCACCGCGCCGGCGACCGCCCAGAAGATGTTCTTGGCCTGGGCGCCGCCGGCCAGGGTCACCCGCGTAGCGCTCGCCTGGTTCAGCGTTTGCGCCACCTGGAAGATCCAGACATCGTTCGGGCCGCCTGAGAGCGTGACGTCGGTTGAAATCAACAGACCGGTACCCCACTTGTAGAGGCCAGGAGCGAGGGTCAGCCCGCCAATCTCGCCGGCGCCCAGCTCGGTGAAATCGGGTCCGACCCGTCCCGCCGCGTCGTCGTACGCGAATCCCATGTCGCCCACGGCCGCGGTCAGGGAGGTGGCGTCAGTAATCGAGCAGGGGAGAGGACCAGC
>JANNHC010000471.1:0-4739 GCA_031404215.1 Acidobacteriota bacterium | reverse complement strand
CTCGGCGCATCAGAAGTTTCCGGAGGGCGCCGACCCAGCCGATCCGGCGGCTTACAAGCGATTTGAAGGCAAGCACTTTGCGATGGACCTGATCACCGAGCAGGCGCCGAGCTCTTCAACAATCGAGATCAATTTGCGAAGCGCCGTAAACCGGTCGCGCGCCTCGGCGCTCGTCGCGAGCAGCCGGTCGAATTCCACGCGCTCGTCGCGGGTCAGCTCGCCGTCCACGGCGGTCTGCAGCAGCGCGTCGTCTTTTGAGGGGATCATCGTTGCACCCAGGCGGCCAGCTCACCCGCGAGCTGCTGCCGCGCGCTATAGAGGCGGGATTTCACGGTCTTGGCCGGCACGCCAAACGCCTCGCTCATTTCTTCGTAGCTCAATGCCGCAAAATGCCTGAGGACGACGACCTCCCGATACATGGGGGGAAGAGCAAGAATCGCGTGCTTCACGTCGCGTCTGCGCTCGGCGGCCTCGACGGCGTCGGGGGCCGGCGTCCGGTCGGCGACCCCGTCGATCCCGTCGATCCCGTCGATGAACGAACCCATCGGGGGACGACGTCGAAGGTTCAGGCACTCGTTCATGAGAATCCGATACATCCAGCTGAAAAATCGCCGCTGCGGATCGTAGGTCCCGAGCTTTTCGTACACCTTGATGAACGTGTTCTGAGCCACGTCGCGCGCTTCTTCGTAATCACCCAGCATCCGGAACGCGACGTTGAACAGGACCTGCTGATACCGGGTGACAAGCGTTTCAAATGCCGCCGATTCGCCGTCCAAACACCGCTGCACGGCGGTGGCGTCGTCCATGCTCTGGTCCAAATACACGGCCTGGGACGAAAAGTTGGTGAGCAACGGGCGAACGTTAACACGGCTCGGACAGGTGGTCCGCATATAAGGAATGCCCGGCATATAAAATAGGGGCGGACATGAAATCCCGTGGCCGGACCTGGACGCTCGAAACGGCCACCGAACGGGTCACGGGCGGGATGATTCTATCGCTCCGAGGCAGGATCAGCAGCGCAACGGCCGCCTCTTTCGCGTCGGCGATGGCCGCCGCGAGGGCCGAAACCCCCAACGTGGTCATCGACTTAGAGGAAGTTGACTACATTTCCGGCCCGGGTGTGGCGGTGCTCCGGGAGGTCGCGACAGGCAGCGGACCACGAGCGATCCTTTGTGGCCTGCAGGAGCCGGTTCGGATTACCCTCGAGCTGGCAGGAGCACTCGACGACATCGTGATCGAAGACACGCGCGGGAAGGCGATCGGAAAGCTCGGAGAGTGAAGCTGCGGGGAGTGGCAGGTGCTGAGGGGAGCCAGGGGTGACAGGGGCCCTTGAACCAGCGCTGGAACGCGCGAGTCGAAGGGCTAGGGCGTCCTGCGGTTGGACGCGAGGACGACCGACTCGCTGGTTCTGATCACCGCGGCGGCGTCGTCCTCGGCTCGGCGCGCCTCGGTCCAGTACCGCGACCGCGGACGCATGTCCTGGAGCGCCTGCCCGAGTGTCATGCCATCGCCGACGATCCGGCGTTTCAACTCGAAGAACGGAATCACCAGGTTATTCGACGCGTGCACGGTCGCGACGAACAGCTCGAGCCTCCGGAATCCACCCGCGGCAGCGATCAGATCCGTTCCGAGCGGCAGCCGGACACGCAGGCCGTCGGCCAGGACCCTGTTTCGCTGTAGCGCCTGCTGTACGGGTGACACCACGATCCGGGCGGCGGCGCCTCGAGCGGGCTTGGTCCGGGCGGCGCCGTTTCCACGCTGTCCCGCACCGAGCGGAACCGCCGTGAGCACGATCGCGACCGCTATCGCAAACGCCAGACGTGAGCGTTGCATAGGTCCCCCTGGGTTGAAAACGTGTAGAGGGAGCGTCCGCAAGTGCCATACCACGACCGGCGGTGGCGTAACGTCTTGATGGGCAACGTTTTACACGTCGGGTAACTGGACTCCAGCCCCAACCCGATTACCGGGTTGGAGCCATGGTGACAACTTTGAAAGGACGAGCATGGTCCTCGACACCCTCGCGCACTGGCGGCGCTATGAGGCGCTCCATCCGGCGTTCCGACGCGCGTTCGAGTTTCTCTCGCACGCGGACTGGGCCGAGTTGGTCCCGACGTCAGCGAATCCCGAACGCCACAGCGTCCGCCATCACATCGACGGAGAGCGGATGTACGTGTCAATCGATCACATGGAGGCCCGCGGACGGGACGGCGCCCGCCTCGAGGCGCATCGCCGCTACATCGACATCCAGCTGACGATCGAAGGACGCGAGGAAATTGGGTGGAGGCCGCTCGAGGAATGCACGCAACCAGCCGGGACGTTCGATGCGGAGCGGGACGTCGGCTTTTTCAGCGACCGTCCGGAGAGCTGGCTATCGCTCCCCGCCGGTCACTTTGCGATCTTCTTCCCAACCGACGCGCATGCACCCCTTGCCGGCCGGGAGACAATAAAGAAGGCCATCGTGAAGATCGCCGTCGAGTAAATCACTGCTTACCGCTGCGAACCAATCGCCGCGCGCGCCATCGAAATCACGCGGTTCTGCTCGATCGTCAACGATGCGAAAAACAGAAGAACGACTACCGCGCCAAGCGCGGCCCCAAAAGTGCGAGTCATACTTAAAAACCTCCAATGAAGATTGCGAACGGTCTAGGCAGAGCAACTGACGTGCCGGCCCTCATTAACGCACTGTAAACTATTGATAAATAGTCAGATATGCCACTTTCATGCGTGCTCGATCTTGGGGTCTCCCGGTGACGATTCTGGGGATGGGATCACGGGTTCGCACTCCTGGCTCAGAAATCCTTTGATGACCACATTCGCCCAACGTCAGCTGAGGACCCGGGTGCTTGAAGCGCTCGATCGGCGCACGCGGCAGTTCCGCTCCCGTGAAGAACTCTGGCCCTTGCGCGTCCCCGCGGAACCGGTGCCGCTCGACGAGGTCATCCAGAAGACGCTCGGCGACGACGCGCGTTTATTCGACGAGGGGACGCTGAGGGCCCGGACCCTCCTCCGTCTCTCGTGGGACGACGGTGGGTCGTGGGACGCGTGGGTGGTGGCGCTACCCTCGAAGGCCAAGCTTTACTGCGATTCCGACCACGAGGAGACGCGGATCCTGGCGTCGGGCGGGCGGAACGAGGGGGACGAAAGCGACCGCGCGTTCCTGCACTTGCTCGCGGAATCGGGGGGCCAGCACTTCGGGATCGAGATGTGGGGCGGCGCGCCGTCGCGCGTGCGATCCTCCATCACCGATCGCTCGTTCCTGGTGGATTGCTTCGTGAACCTGTTCGAGGTGACGGGAGCCGAGGACTCCGTGCGCGACGCCATCGCCGCCGGGCCCCGCGACCCGGGACGCGACTTTCAGCACGACGTGGAGGCGTGGCTCGGACAATCGTTAATCCCTAATCGTTAATCCCTAATCCCTAATCCCCTATTCCCACGCCACTTTCTTGAGGAGCGGCAGGTCCGACAGCATCATTCCGGCGCCCATGACCACCGAGGTCAGCGGATTTTCGGCGATGAGGACGGGCAGCCCGGTTTCCTCGCGCAGCCGCTTGTCGAGGTTTCTGAGCAGCGCGCCGCCGCCCGTGAGGACGACGCCGCGATCGTAGATGTCAGCCGAAAGCTCGGGGGGAATGCGCTCGAGCGAGTCGCGCACGGCCTGGACAATCTGACGCAGCGGCTCGGACAGCGCTTCGCGGATCTGGCTGTCGCAGACCGTCACGGTGCGCGGCACACCTTCAAGTGCGTGGCGGCCCTTGACCTCCATCGTCAGCGGCTTGTCGAGCGGAGCGGCGGATCCCAGTTCGTACTTGATTTGCTGCGCGGTGCGCTCGCCGACGTGCAGGTTGCAGGCCTTGCGCATGTACTGGATGATGGCTTCGTCCATCGCGTCGCCGGCGACGCGGAGCGACTTGCCGTACACCGTGCCGGCCATCGAGATGACGGCGATGTCAGTCGTGCCGCCGCCGATGTCGATGATCATGTTGCCCGCGGGCTCCGTGATCGGCAGGCCCGACCCGATGGCGGCCGCCATCGACTCGTCCACCAGGTAAACCTCGCTGGCCTTGACCCGGAAGCCGCTGTCCTTCACGGCCCGGCGCTCGACCGGCGTGATTTCCGGCGGCACGCCGATCACGAGCCGGGGCCGCATGAACGAGCGCTTGCCGTTCGCCTTGCGGACGAAATGCATGAGCATCTTTTCGGCGGCATCGAAGTCGGCGATCACGCCGTCCTTCATGGGCCGGACCGGCTTGATGTTGGCCGGCGTCCGCCCGAGCATCTCGTGCGCCTCGATGCCCACCGCCTCTATTTCCCCCCGGGCGATGTTGAAGGCCACGATCGACGGTTCGTTGAGGACAATGCCGCGGCCGCGCGCAAAGACGCAGGTATTGGCGGTTCCGAGATCGATTGCCACATCAGTGGCAAAAGCGGACATGAGGCTCATGGTTTCAGCGTCCTCGCAAGCAGACTGGATGTGGCCGTCGTCATTCACGATTCGTTCCCGCGCGCCCGGGGCGCGGAACTCCCAAAGGTTCAGGAATTTATGAGGAGCGACCGGAACGTTTTATCTTTATCGGCAGGGTCGATTACAAACTTGAACAGGGATTACGAAGATGGAGGCTGGCGTGCCAGCGGTGACAGCGGGGCGGCGGTGCTAAAGTGCTGCGATGCAGAACAGTGAAACAGTCGGCTTCATCGGCCTGGGACTCATGGGACGGCCCATGGCCAAGAACCTCCTCAAG
>JANNHC010000470.1:0-2062 GCA_031404215.1 Acidobacteriota bacterium | reverse complement strand
CTGGCTCCGATGTGGCCATCGCGCTGGCCATCCATCGTTACCTCTTCGAAGAAGGGTTCGCCGACGCGCGCTTTCTCGCCGAGCACACGAAAGGCGCCGGCCAGCTGCGAGCGCGAGCGGCGGTGTGGACGTTCGAGCGCGCGGCCCTCGCTGGGTGAGATCGAGATTGCGTTCGAGAGCTTTGCCGAGATCGACAACAACCCGTACCGGGGGGCATCGGCCTCGTCCGAGTCGCAATGTTCCCGGGTGTTCTCGGTATGGACGTGGCCCGCGACATAAGCCGCGCAATCAGCGACATGGATTGCGATCGGCTCGTAATAGACCTGCGGGGGAACACTGGAGGTGGCATCGGATGCCTCCGCTTGATGAGCCACCTGTGCGCTGATCGGCGCGGGGTTGGCTACAGCGTGAGCCGCGCCGTCGCTCGCCAAGGCTACGACAAAGAACGCCTTCCCGCCTTTGATCGCATTCCAAAGTCGAAACTCGGCGTCCTTTCATTGATACTGAGATTTGCTCGAGCGCGTCGGGGGATGTCCCGGTAACTGTTGAAAGTTGAAGACGGCGGCTCCTCACTGGTCGTGCTATACGACTGGTGACCAAACCGAGGCCGAAAGCCTCTCAGAAGGAGCCGCCATGAAGCGAAAGTCTTGCACAGTCGTCCGATCGCACCAAGTTGAATCCGTCCCCCAAGTCCGTCGCCTGCCGCTGGTCGATCTCCTCGTCGACACTCGCACCGAGCTGCTGGAGCTGGCGATCCGATCGGGCATGAAGGTGTTCGCCACCATGCTCGAAGAGGACCGCATCGCGATCTGCGGGCCACGGTACGCCCACGAGCCAGATCGCGAGGCCTCGCGCGCAGGCCGCGTGGCCAGCGAAGTCGTCCTGGGCGGCCGCAAAGTGTCCGTGCAGCGCCCGCGGGTCCGCGCGGAAGGCCGAGAGGTCGCGCTGCCGACGTTCGCGACCATGGCGGCGACCGACCCGCTGCACCGCCGGGCGGTCGAGCAGATGCTCGTCGGCGTCGCGACGCGGCAGTATGCGCGAAGCCTCGAGCCGGCCCCCGAGGGCGTGACCACCCGCAGCACGAGCAAGAGCGCCGTGAGTCGACGCTTCGTCGCGCGGACGGCCGCGCAGCTCGATGCCTGGCGGTCGACCCCACTCGACGGACTCGATCTGGTGGCGCTGCTGATCGACGGCGTGCACGTCGCCGAGCACTGCATCGTCGTGGCCCTCGGTATCGATGCCACGGGTCGCAAACACGCGCTGGGGATCTGGGACGGCTCGACGGAAAACACCGCGCTGTGTCAGAGCCTATTGGCGAATCTCCAGAGCCGGGGACTGCCGACCGATCGAAGTGTACTCGTACTGATCGACGGCTCGAAAGCGCTGCACAAAGCCGTGACGCAGATGTTTGGCGAGACGGCGCTCATCCAGCGCTGCCAGGTACACAAGCAGCGGAATGTGCTGGACCATCTGCCCGACAACCAGCGCGCCGCGGTGCAGGCGATCCTGCAACGGGCGTATCGGGGGACCGAGCCGGCGCCGGCGCGCCGCCTCCTGCACGACTTGGCGCGTCGACTCGAGACCGACTATCCCAGCGCGGCCGAGAGCGTGCGCGAGGGCCTCGACGACACGCTGACCGTGCTGACCCTCGGCATCTCAGATCGTCTGCGCCGGTCTCTGGCGACGACGAATGCGGCGGAAAGTCTCGTCAGTCGCACGCGTCACGTCGGCCGCAACGTGAAACGGTGGCGGAACGGCCGAATGATTCTGCGCTGGGTCGGTGCCGGGGTCCTTGAAGCCGTCAAGGGGTTTCGTCGGCTGAAGGGATATGCTGACATGCCGCAGTTGGTCACGGTCCTGCGGGCCCGCGATCAACAACTCGGGCTCGTCACGTCGTCGGAGGAAAAGCGCATCGCGTAGTCGTCATGAGCCGCCGTTGAACTTTCAACAGCCAGAGGGACATCCCCCCGCCTTCGGAGTGTCGCGTTTGTGAGATAGGCGCTGGACTTGGACGAACGGCGTTCTATGCGCGACAGTTGGGGATCGTTGACTATACGCTGAT
>JANNHC010000469.1:0-15387 GCA_031404215.1 Acidobacteriota bacterium | reverse complement strand
GTCGTCGTGCCGTCGCCCGCGATGTCGGACGTCTTGCTCGCGACTTCACGCACCATCTGGGCGCCCATGTTCTCGAGCGGATCCTTGAGGTCGATCTCCTTGGCGACGGTCACGCCGTCCTTGGTGATCGTGGGGGAGCCGAACTTCTTGTCGAGGACGACGTTGCGACCCTTCGGGCCGAGCGTCACCTTGACGGCGTTGGCGAGCTGGTTGACGCCGCGCAGGATGGCCTGTCGCGACTCCTCGCCGTACACAATTTGTTTTGCCATATGACTTCTATCTCCGTGTGATGTGTTCGAAACTTTCCGGCTCTCGGCTGGGCTGAATCCCCGCCGCTAACAAGCACGCGCGCTCGATTCCGTGCGCGCGGCTTCTCTTACTTCGTGATGATGCCGAGGATTTCTTCCTCGCGCATGATGAGGTACTCTTCGCCGTCCATCTTGATTTCCTGGCCCGAGTACTTGCCGAAGAGGATGGTGTCGCCTTCCTTGACGTCGAGCGGCGTCACCTTGCCGTCCTTCTCGACCTTGCCCTTGCCGACAGCGATCACCTTGCCCTGCTGCGGCTTTTCCTTGGCGGAATCGGGAATGATGATTCCGCCGACTTTCTGTTCGCCTTCGTCGAGGCGCAGCACGATGACGCGGTCGTGCAGGGGACGAATCTTGACTGCGGTTGCTGTGGTTGCCATAGCGATCTTCACTCCGGGTTGTGGGGCGGTCAGGCCCGCTCTTTGATTCGGCGAGAGGTCCTCCCGCCTTCCGTTATTAGGCCAAATTCGTGTGTAAATGAAGCCTTGCGGCCCCGCGCCTTAGCAATCAGCGTGGCCGACTGCTAATTCTATGGAAGGGGGGGCAACGTGTCAAGCACTCGCGTGGGTCGAGTGCTAATTATCGCGTCGCGACTGGCGACTGACGACTCACGGGGTTCGGGCGTCAGCTCAGCCGTTTGATGCGGTATTCGGTGATTTTGCGCGCGATGGTGTTGCGGTGCACGCCGAGCATCTCGGCCGCCTCCCCGAGGTTGCCTTTCGAGCGCTGCAGCGCCCGCGCGATAAACATCTTTTCGAACTCGCGACGCGCTTCCTCGTACAGCACGCCCTTCTCGAGGAGTTCCTGCACGAGCTTGTCGAGTTGCTCGCGCACGGTCAGTACAGCTCGCGTCCCGACAACAACCGGAACGCGTCCACGTACTTCTCGCGGGTCCGACGGATGACCTCGTCAGGGAGTGACGGCACGGGGGGCTGCTTGTCCCAGTGAATCTCTTCGAGGTAATCGCGCACGAACTGCTTGTCGAAACTGGGTTGACCGTGGCCCGCCTCGTACTGCGCGGCCGGCCAGAATCGCGACGAATCCGGCGTCAGCACCTCGTCGATCAACACTACGTCGGTGGCGGGATTGCCGGCGCCGACGAGACCGAACTCGAATTTCGTGTCGGCGATGATGATGCCTCTGGATTCGGCGTGCTCGCAGCCGCGCCGGTAGATTTCCAGCGTCAGCGCCTTCAGGCGCGCGACGAGCCCAGGGCCGATGAGACGACCGGCTTCCTCTTCGCTGATGTTGACGTCATGGCCGGTCTCGGCCTTTGTCGCCGGCGTGAAGATCGGCGCCGGCAGGCGATCGGATTCGCGTAAACCGGGGGGCAGCGTCACGCCGCACACGCGCCCGGTGTGCTGGTATTCCTTCCATCCCGAGCCGGACAGGTACCCGCGCGCCACGCACTCCACCGGGACCGGCTCAGTACGCCGCACGAGCATCGTCCGTCCGCGAAGCACGTCCGCGTGCCGCCGCGCGTCGTCCGGAAATCGATCGACGTCGAGCGAGACCAGATGGTGCGGAACGAGATCGCCCATGCGATCGAACCAGAATCCGGACAGCTGCGTCAGGACCTTGCCCTTGTCGGGAATGCCAGAGCCCAGGACGTAATCGAACGCCGAAATCCGGTCGGTGGCGATGATGAGCAGGCCGGGTTCACCAGACGGCAGCGTGGCGTCATAGACGTCGCGCACTTTGCCGCGGCGGCTGAGTGTGAGACCCGGGAGCGCTGTTTCCAGTAGGGGTGCGGTGAAGAGCACAGGTGACCTCGCGAAAGACGGCAAAGCTTACCGGCAGCCGACAGGCGAGTCAAATGGATTGCTGATTGTAGTCACCGTGGCCGTACCGTGATGCTGCCGCGGGCGCTGCGTATGGTGATGGTGGGTCCTCCGCCCTTGACCGGACCGGTCGCGCGCTGTTCCTGGCCGGACGTGGCGACCTGCGGCGCGCCCTCGGGTACCGTGATCGTGCCATTGCTCGCGATGGCATCGAGCTGGTAGCCAGCTGCCGGCGGCGTGAGATCAATCGAGTCGCCTCCCTCGCTGTAGATCGCGAGCGGCGCAGCGCGGTCCACCGTGACTTCAACGTCCGCGCCTCGGACGTCGATGCGCCCCTCGGTCCGCAGCCCTTTTACGGAGACGGATCCCGACACCGCCTTGATCCGAAGGATACCGGTCGTCTTGTCGAGCTTCTCGAGCGTGATGTCCGTGTCGGTTGAATCGATGTCGACAGGGCCGGCAAGTTCGCTGCCCTTGAGCTCCCCGCCGCGCATGTTCAGCGTGGTCTCCCCGCGGATCTGCTCGAGTTGCACGTCCACCCCGTTCGTCGTCAGTTTGACGGACCCGGCGTTGGCCACCCGCAGTTCGCCGCCGCGTTGGTTACCTGACACCTGACCCGATATATCCCGCAGTTCGGCTCGCCCCCGCGCGTTGCCGAGATCGACCGCTGCGACGTGTGCAATCACGCGCTCGCCGCCCCCATCAAGAGTGATGCTGAGGTTTGCCGGCACTTTGAGCACGATTGATCCGCGCTGCGTACCGGCCTGCGGGTATGTAGCCTTGAGCCCGAGCCGGCTGCCGGCTCGATCGATATTCAGCACCGATTCTCTCGCGAGCCGCTGTGCCTCGGCCTCGTCGTAACCATTGGACCTGACGCGGAATTCCGCGTCGATGTCGGTGCGGTCTTCGCCCGTGATGGTGATGCCTGTCGAGCCCAGCGCCAGGCGGAGTTCGGATACGCCGGCCTCGACAGGATGCGTGCTGCGGGTCGTGACTTCGGCGGATGCCCGATTGCCGCGCACCACTCGCCTGATGTGGTCGACCAATTGACCGGGCGAGAAGCTCCGCTCACCCGGCGTCGGCGGTGGCGCGGTGACTTGATAAACGATTGCTCCCGCGATCAGGAACGAGACAATGAGCAGTAACTCACGTTTTCCCATAGATTTGGAGCGGATCTTGTAGTAAAGTTCGGCGGGGTTGCCCGTCGGAGCCAGGCGCGCTCAGCCGGCTCCCCACCGAACACTCCCCGATTCTAATCCTTGCCACGACCAAGCGCGTAAGGCGCGACGTCGGGACGACTGTCTGAGTTGCATGCGGCCACGAGTTCGCACCGTCCTGATTTTTCTGCTCACGATCGGGCTGCTTGCGTTTTTCTTCCGCAAGGCCGACCCGGCCAAAGTGTGGGCGGAAACTCGCCGGGCGGATCCCGCGTTGCTCATCTATGCGCTGGTTGTGACGGCGCTGACCTATGGCGTCCGGGCGTGGCGCTGGCAATTGCTCCTGGCGCCAATCGGCCGGACCCGCTACAGCGTGGCTTTCCAGACAACGGTCATCGGCTTTGCCGCCAACTCGCTGCTTCCGGGCCGCGTCGGCGAGGTGCTGCGGCCGTACCTGCTGGCCCGTCGTGAGCGGCTGAACGCCACCTCCGCGTTTGCCACCATCATTCTCGAACGCTTTCTCGATCTGGCGACGGTCCTCCTGATGTTTGCGGCCTTTGTGCTGACCGTGGGACCGGGTGTGATTTCCGGCGATCCCGCGCAGCTCGCGTTCGTCAAATTAGGCGGCGGCATCGCCGCGTTGACTGCCGTGGCGGGCCTCATCGGCCTGTTCGCCCTTGCGGGTCATCCCGAACGACTCGGCCGCGCGGCCCGGCAGGTCGAGCGGGTGCTCCCGGCGCGGCTGAGCGGGGTGGTCGCGGCGTTCGTCCAGACGTTTGCCAAGGGGCTCGCGGTGATGCGCGACCCCGTGCGGCTCATCATGGCGCTCGCCTTGTCGTTTCCCATGTGGATGTCGATCGCGGCCGGAATCTGGCTGACGTCGCGGGCATTCCACATTACGTTCCCGTACACGGGTTCGTTCCTCGTGATGACGATGCTCGTCGTGGGCGTGGCGGCGCCCACCCCCGGGGGGGTCGGCGCGTTCCACGCGGCCTACCAGTTCGCGGTCGTCGAGTTCTTTGCCGCGCCCGTTGATCGCGCCATCGGCGCAGCGATTGTCCTGCACGCGGTATCCTTCATCCCGGTTACGCTGCTGGGCCTGCTGTACATGACGCGCGAAGGGCTGACGTTCGGCAGTGCCCGGAGGATCGCGAGGGAGGCGGGAGACAGCGGTGCCACGGGTGCCGCGAGTGCCACGGGTGCTGCTGGAGCGGAGACGGCTGAATCGGACGGCGCGCCCGTGGCGCGCGGGCTGGAGAAAGGCGCGCGATGAAGTGTCCCTATTGCGGCAACCTGGGTGACAAGGTTGTCGACTCGCGCGAGAGCAAGGAGGGCGACGTCATCCGGCGTCGCCGCCAGTGCCTGACCTGCGCGAAGCGGTTCACGAGCCGGGAGCGGATCGAGGACATCGAATATCGTGTCGTCAAGAAAGACGGCAACCGCGAGTCGTTTCAAAGGCAGAAACTGATCGCCGGCCTGCTGACGGCGTCCGAAAAGCGGCCGGTCAGCATCCAGCAGCTTGAAGCCATCGCGGATCGGATCGAAGGAGAGCTCCAGGAGCGGCCCGAGCGGGAGATGACGACCGAGGAGATCGGCGCGCGCCTGATGCAGGAACTGAAACAGCTCGATCAGATCGCCTACGTCCGCTTCGCCTCGGTGTATCGCCAGTTTCGCGACGTCGGCCAGTTCAAGCGCGAGGTCGACGAGTTGCAGAAGTCGAAGGGATGACTTGCCTGGCAGCCGGCGTCAGGGTGGAGCTCGCGGGGCTCTCGAACGCGCCATGACCACGGTCCGCGATGCGCGGCGTCCGACCATGCCGGCGCGGACCGCGCCGCCGCCGGAACGCCGTCCCTTCCGCGACAATCCGCGGCTGATCCTGCTCGGGATCGTGCTGCTCTTCGGCGCCCTCGCCGCGATGGTCTTCCTCGCCGACAAGTCGACCGAGCTCAATCCGGATTTCCTCAGCGAGGTCGTCCTGTACGCGCTGTCGGCGGCCGACCTCACGATGGTGATCGCGCTGGTGTTCGTGCTCGCGCGCAATATCGTGAAGCTGTTGGTCGAGCGCCGGCGCGGCCTGCCGTTTTCGCGTTTTCGCGCGAAGCTCGTGCTGGCGCTGCTCGGACTGACGATCGTCCCGTCGCTCCTGGTGCTGGCGGTCGGCGGCGAGCTGATTCGAAGCGTGACGCAGCTCTGGTTCAGCCAGCCGATCGACGAGGTGCTGCGTTCCGCGAACGAGATCGGCGGCAACTACTACCGCGAGCACGAAGCGCTGATGGCGGGTGAAGCGGAGCGCATCGCGCTCGGGTTGCCCGCACGCGCCGTCGAGTCGGGCGACCTGGTGGCGGTGCGCGCCGCGATCGCGCCGGAAGTCACGCATGGGCGCGTGGGGCTTGTCGAGATATACCGGTTGACCGCGGGAGGCGCCCCGTCGCCGCTCGTCGCCGTTGAATCCTCCTCCCTGCCGCGCGGACATACGCGCGGCCTGGCCGATCGGCTCGCGGCCAAGGTCGCGGCCGGCAGCGACGAGACGCGGGCGCTCGACCCGCTCGACACCGGGGGCGAACTGGTCCGCGCCGGTGCGGTGATTCGAGACGGCCCGACGAACCGGCCCGTCGGGGTCGTCATCGCGAGCGGGTACCTGTCTGGTGATCTCGCCAAGTACGCCCGGCGCATCACGGACGCCTACGAGAACTACAGCCAGCTTCGCGTGTTGCGGCGGCCGCTCCAGGGCGTGTACCTGTCGCTCTTCCTGATGATGACGCTGATGATTCTCGTCAGCGCGACGTGGACCGGTCTGTATCTCGCGAAACGCATCACCCGTCCCGTGCAGCTGCTGGCCGCCGGGGCTCGCGAGATTGGAGCGGGACGGCTGGATCATCGGATCGAACCGGAAACGCGGGATGAATTCGGGTCGCTCGTCGAGGCGTTCAACACGATGGCCGGGGAGCTCGCCGCCAGTCAGCGCAAGCTCGAACGTTCGCGGGTGGACCTCGAGCGCAAGAACCTGCAGCTCGACGAACGGCGGCGCTACATCGAGACGGTCCTCGAACGCATCGCCACCGGCGTGATTTCGGTCGGCGCCGATGCGCGAATCGAGACGATTAATACCGCGGCGCTTCGGCTGCTCGAGCTCGATCAGGAGGTCGTCGGACAGTCGGCGACGGACGTATTCGCGCGCGAAGATCTGCGCCCGCTCGAAGCGCTGCTCGGCAGGATGCACGCGGTCTCCAGCGAGGCGGCGGCGCAGGAAGTCGCGCTGGCGCGTGAAGGCCGCGAGCTGCACCTCGCCGCCGCGGCCACCCCGTTGCAGGGCGAAGACGGCGCGTTTGCGGGGGCGGTTCTCGTGTTCGATGACGTGACCCCGCTCATTCGGACGCAGCGCGTCGCCGCCTGGCGCGACGTCGCGCGGCGGCTGGCGCACGAGATCAAGAACCCGCTCACGCCGATTCAATTGTGCGCCGAGCGCATGCGCCGGCAGTTTGCCGGCGCTCCCCCGGCCGCCCGGGCGCTGGTCGACGAGTGCACCGCCACGATCGTCGGTGAGGTGGAATCGCTCAAGGCCATGGTGGACGAGTTCGCCCAGTTCGCGCGCATGCCGGCGCCTCGCGCGGTTCCCTCGGATCTGAACGGGCTGCTCACCGACACGCTCGCGCTCTACAACGGCCTGTTCCGCGAGATTCGGATCGAGCGACGGTTCGCCGGCGGATTGCCGGCCGTCCGGCTCGACGTGGAGCAGGTCCGCAGGGTCGTGATCAACCTCGTGGACAACGCGGTCGAGGCGCTCGGCGGCAGCGCCGCGCCGCCGCGACCGAACGGCGAGGCTCCCGTGATCATCGTCGAAACGCGACACGATCCCGCGAACGGAGTCGCCAGGGTGACCGTGTCGGACAACGGACCGGGCATTCCACTCGCGGACCGTGACAAGCTGTTCATGCCGTACTATTCGACCAAGCGTCGCGGCAGCGGGCTGGGCCTGGCGATCGTCCGCCGGATCATCGCCGAACACGGCGGCAGCATCGAGGCCACGGACAATGATCCGCACGGCACGGTGTTCACGATTGAGTTGCCTGTATGAATCTCAGTTCCTTTCATGAAACCCACCGTCCTCATCGTCGATGACGAAGCCGGCGTGCGGAGCGCGCTCGGCGGCGTCCTCCGCGACGAGGGGTACGCGGTGGACGCGGTCGAGAGCGGGGAAGCGTGCCTGGACCGCGTGTCGCGCGCGCCCTACGACGTCATCGTGCTCGACATCTGGCTGCCGGGTATCGACGGGCTGGCCACGCTCGCGCGGTTGCGGGAGCGGCGTGTCGATGCGCCCGTCGTGATGATTTCCGGACACGGAAACATCGAGTCGGCGGTCCGCGCGATCAAGATGGGCGCATTCGACTTCGTCGAAAAACCGCTCTCGCTCGAGAAAACCGTGCTCGTGGTCGGCAATGCCGTACGGCAGCGGCGGCTCGAGGCGGAGAACCGCGCCCTGCGGGCGCATGTCGATCGCCGTCTCACGATGGTCGGGGAGAGCTACGTGATGGGCCAGCTGCGCGAGCAGGTCGCGATGGCGGCGCCGACCAACGGACGCGTGCTGATTTTCGGCGAGAACGGGACCGGTAAAGAGCTGGTCGCGCGCAGCATTCACACCCTGAGTCACCGCCGCGCCGGGCCGTTCGTGGAGGTCAACTGCGCGGCGATCCCGGAAGAGCTGATCGAGAGCGAGCTGTTCGGGCACGTGAAGGGGGCGTTCACGGGCGCCGTGTCGGATCGCCGCGGCAAATTTGAAGTGGCGGACGGCGGCACGCTCTTCCTCGACGAAATCGGCGACATGAGCCTGAAGACCCAGGCGAAGGTCCTCCGCGCCCTCCAGGAGCAGGTCGTCGAGCCCGTCGGCGGCACCAGCAGCGTCAAGGTCGACGTCCGGATCCTCGCCGCCACCAACAAGGATCTTCCCTCGGAGATTCGCACGGGACGGTTCCGCGAAGACCTCTACTTCCGGCTGAACGTCATTCCGATTTTCGTCCCGCCGCTCAGGGATCGTGACACCGACATTCCGCTGCTCGCCGAGCACTTCATGGCGGAGCTGGCGCGCGAATACGGCCGCCGGCCCAAACGCCTCGACCCGGGCGTGGCCACCGGCTTGCGCAGCTATCGATGGCCCGGCAACGTGCGGGAGCTTCGAAACGTGATCGAGCGGCTGATGATCATGGTGCCGGGTGACACCATTACGCCTGGCGATCTGGTGTTCCTGGAAGGCGCGGCCGCGGCGTCGCCGGCGCCCGAAGACGGGGCGCCGCCCATGTCCCTCCACGATGCGCGCGAACGATTCGAACGCGATTACATCCTGCGCGCGCTCGCGGCGCAGCAGGGAAACATCTCGCGCACGTCCGAGGTCCTGGGTGTCGAGCGCAGCAATCTGTACCGCAAGATGCGCGCGTTTGGCATCGTCCCGGCGCGCAGGGAGGAAGAGCCGGTGTAGGGCAGGTGGACGCTGGGAGCTATTTGAGCTTGTTTTCCAATATCTGATTCGGTCCGAAGCGTGCGATCTGCAGGTAGAACTCCGCCGCGGATATCAGCGCCGCGGACGGCACCAGGCCCACGATTTCGCTCTCGAGTATCGACACGCCGTATCGCTCGGCTTCCCGCTTGACGATCTCGAACACCCGGAAGATTGGTGTCTGCTGATGGTTTGTGAGGTTCATGGAGACCTGCGCGATGCCCCGGTCTTCGAGCATGAATCCCGCGGCTTTGACGTAGCGCAGGCCACCGCTGCTGTGGCGGATCGCCGCGGCAATCTTCTTGGCGACATCCAGCCTGTTCGTGTTGAGGTTGATGTTGTACGCGATGAGCGGCATGCGGGCCCCGATGACCGACGCGCCCGCCGAGGGGTGCGGCGTCGCGGGACCGAAGTCAGGTGTCCACCCGGGCGCACGCATCTTCCGATCAAGGCCTTCGAATTCGCCGCGCCGGATGTCCTCCAGATTCTTGCGCGCGGGGTTTGACGAGGCTTCTTCATAGAGGTAGATCGGCAGCTCGAATCGCTGCGCGACAGCGGCGGCGACCTCCCTCGCGAGCGCGACACATTCGTCCATCGTGATCCCTTCGATCGGCACGAACGGCACGACGTCGACGGCGCCGACGCGCGGATGCTCGCCCTGGTGTGCGCGCAGGTCGATCGCGGCGATGGCCTGCTCGAAGAGCGCGAGGATCGCGGCCTTGACGCCGTCAGCATCGCCGACGAGCGTGAAGACCGAGCGGTTGTGCGACGCGTCCGACGAGTAATCGAGCAGGCGCACGCCCGGCGTCGAGCGGATCGCGCCCGCCAGCCGCTCGATCACTTCCGGCCGCCGGCCCTCGCTCACATTGGGGATGGACTCGATGATCGCCATCCGAGAGTTGTACCACGACGCCGGATCCTCCGGATCGGCGGGGCGGTTTCGTTCCGTGAAGATCTTGTGTCAGCGGCGCGTTCGGCTCATAATCGCTCGCATCCTTTTCCAAGGATCGCTATTTGTGACCATCGACCCGTACAGCTCGAACGCCCTTGCGGCCGCACGCGAGTCAGAGCGCGATCGCGAGGCGCACGTCGAGGAACTCCTGCTCATCGGTCTCGATCACTACTTCGCCGGTCAACACGAGCTGGCCGTCAACGTGTGGACACGCGCGCTGTTCATCGACCGCGGGCACGCGCGGGCGCGTGCCTACATCGAGCGGGCCCGGGGCGCCATTGCCGAGCGCCAGCGCGAGGGAGAGGAGCTCATCCACACCGGCGCCGCCGCCTTCCAGCGAGGGGAATCCGAGACGGCGCGACGGCTTCTCATGTCGGCCGTCGAATACGGCGCAGTCACCGAAGAGGCTCTGGCGCTGCTCGAGCGTATCGACCGCCTCGAAGCCGCCGGTGTGCAGCAGGAGCGGCGCGACGAGCGCCGGCCGACTCTGCCGCGCGCCACGTTGCCCGTCGCCGCACACCGTCGCGACCGGTCGTGGCTGGGTTGGATTGCCGCGGGGGTCGTCCTCGGTGTGGCGGGCGCGGCCTTCACGATTGGCGTGCTGTGGACGCGCGGGGAGCAGTGGCTGCCTCTCGATTCGGCCGTGCAGGTCGAAAGCGGGATTGACGCGGGCGACGAGCGTCTTCCGGTGCCGTCCGCGTCGGACGTCTGGATCGCCCGTGCGCAGGCCCAGTACGACCGCGGTCACCTTCACGACGCGCTCCTCGCGCTCAAAGCCATCGGCCCGGGCGATCCGCTCAGCGCCGAAGCCGACCGGCTGAAAGCCATCGTTCAAACCCAGCTGCTCGAAGCCGCGCGGGCCGGTGACCTTCCCGCTCCCGCACGCATCCAGGACACGCCGCGCCGATGAAATGTCCGAAGTGCCACTACATTAGCTTCGACAGCGGCGAGCGGTGCCGCAACTGCGGGTACGAGTTCTCGTTGACCGTCGAAGCCACGGGAAGCGACCTCCCGATACAGACGGGGAACGAAGCCATCGGACCGCTGGGCGATTTCGCGCTGGAATCGGGCCGCCATCCGGCCACGCCGTCCGTCGGACGTGGGATAGGGGATGGGCTCGGCGATTTCGCTCCCACGCCCCAGCCGCGGCCGATCACGAGCGCCTTCGATCTGCCCCTGTTCAAGGAACGTCGGTTAGACGACGACACGCCGCTCGTGGCGCCCCCGGCAGTCCCGCGCGCGCCGCTGTCGGTCCGGCGATCGAGTCCCGTGCCCGTGCGCACCGCGAAGGGCGCCGGGGTGGATGAACCCGTGCTCGATCTCGAGGGCGCCGGTCCGATCAACAGGCCGGCGGCACCTTCGGCCAACGCCCCGTCCCGGTTGGATCGTCTGGAAACGGAATCGCTTGCGGCGCCGGTGGGGCCGCGGCTCCTCGCCGCGGTGGTGGACGGCGTCATTCTGGGTTCGATCGGGCTTGCGGTGCTCTACCTCACGCTGAAGATCTGCGGCTTGCCGCTCGGCCGGGCCGCCGCGATTCCGCCGATCCCGTTCGCCGCCTTCCTGCTACTGATCGCCGGCGGCTATCTCACCCTGTTCACAGCGGCCGGCGGGCAGACCATCGGCAAGATGGCCGCCGGTATCAAGGTCGTACCGATGAATGTCGACAATCTTCGCGTGCCGCTCGGCCACTCGGTGGTGCGGGCGGCGGCCTATCTGGCCTCTGCGCTCCCCGCGGGGCTCGGCTTCGTACCGGCGATCCTTGGTGCCGACAGGCGCGCGATCCACGACCGGCTCGCTGACACGCGCGTCGTCAAAGCGTGACTCGCCTCGCAGTCTTCGTCGCCACGGTCGCCTACTGCGGCTATTTTCCAATTGCTCCCGGGACCGTGGGATCGGCCGCGGGGCTCGTGGTGTACCTGCTGGTCTGGTGGGTGCAGTCACCGGTCGTCGAAGTCGTCCTCATCGTCGCGCTGTTCGCGGCGGGAGTCTGGGCCGGCACGGCCGCGGAGCGATACTTCGGAGGCATCGATCCCGGTCCGATTGTGATCGATGAGGTCGTCGGCATGCTGATCACGCTGGCGTTCATCCCGGTCGGCTGGTCGGGAGCGCTGGCGGGGTTCCTGCTCTTCAGGATCTTCGACGTGATCAAGCCGTATCCCGCCGGACGTTTCGAGCGGCTGCACGGCGGACTCGGCGTCATGGCAGATGATGCGATGGCGGCGGTGTATGCGAACATCTCGCTCCGGGTCGTGATGTGGATACTGCCGGCATGGATCGCGTGAACCCCGCGGCGTTGCTCGCGACCGCCGAGATCATCGCCGTTGGAAGCGAACTGCTCGGTTCCACCCGTGTCGACACCAACTCGCTGTTCCTCGCCGATCGTCTCTCTCCTCGCTCGGGATCGAGCTGCGCGCCAAGAGCGTCGTGGGCGACGACCGCGCGCGGCTCGCCGAGGTCTTTCGTGCGGCATGCTCGCGGGCCGATCTCGTGATTCTCACCGGCGGGCTCGGTCCGACAGACGACGATCTGACACGCGAGGTGGTGGCAGGCGCACTCGGTTTGGCGCTCTCTGAGGATGCGGCACTCGTTGCCCAAATCGAAGAGCGTTTTGCGCGGCGGGGTCTCCGCATGCCGCAGGTCAACCGCCGGCAAGCGATGGTGCCGTCAGGTGCCACCGTGATCGAGAACCCTCGCGGCACCGCGCCCGGACTGTCGATCGAGGTGCACGACAGGGTCGTCGTGCTGCTTCCGGGTCCGCCGCGTGAACTCCAACCGATGTTCGACCAATTGTGCGCGGGCTCGCTGTCGGCGCGCGCGGGCGGCTGGCGCATCCACAAGGAAACGCTGTTTGTCGCGGGCCGCGGAGAGTCGCATGTCGAGGAAGTTGCGCAGCCGATTTACTCGCGCTGGACGTCCGAGACCCCGCCAATAGAAACGACGATTCTTGCCATGCCGGGTCAGGTCGAGCTGCACCTGTCACTGCGCGCGGAACGCACCGGCGCCGCCGCGGCACGGCTGCAGTCGGCGCGCGACGAGCTCGTGGCGGCCCTCGGCGACGACGTCTTTACGACCGACGGACGGTCGATGGAGGAGGTTGTGGGCGGACTGCTGCGCGGGCGCGGGTTGACGATCGCGGCGGCTGAGTCGTGCACCGGAGGGCTCTTGATGTCGCGATTGACCGACGTCGCGGGCAGTTCGGACTACGTGGTCGGCGGCGCCGTCGTCTACAGCAACGCGCTCAAGACCGTTCTGGTGGACGTGCCTTCTGCGCTGATTGACGCGCACGGCGCCGTCAGCGAACCTGTCGCCGTCGCGCTGGCCGACGGAGTGCGCGCGCGCGCGGGTGCGAACCTCGGGCTGAGTATTACGGGCATCGCGGGTCCGGGAGGAGGCACGCCGAAGAAACCAGTCGGAACGGTAGCGATCGCGCTCACCGGCCGCGGCATCACGGGGCGTGTCCGCACGTTCTCGTTCTTTGGCGGCCGGGCGCAGGTCAAGTTCCAGGCCACGCAGGCTGCGCTCGACATGGTCAGGAGGGAACTGCTGCGCTGAGTCGATTCGTTTCAACACTCCAAGAACCTGCAACCGAAAACTCCAGAACCGACAACCCATTTCTCGATACAGTTAGACCTGATGCTGCCTGTCCTGTTCGGGTACCTCGCCGGCTCGGTGCCGTTTGCGTTCCTGCTGGCGTGGCGCGCGGGCATCGATGTTCGCGTGGCCGGCAGCGGCAACGTCGGAGCGGCGAATGTCCTTCGCACGACGGGCGCGTGGCGTGGCGTGGTCGTGATGGCGCTGGATGTGGCCAAGGGAGCCGCCGCGGTCCTCGTGGTTTATCTGGCGGCCGGCGGCGCGACGCTGGCCGCCCTGACCGGCGCTGCGGCGATCGTGGGGCACATCTATCCGGTATGGCTCCGGTTCCACGGCGGCAAGGGTGTGGCCGTGGCGGCCGGTGTCTTCAGCGTACTCTCCCCGCTTGCCACCGGCGTTGCCGCGGCGCTGTTTCTCGTGACCGTCCTGACAACGCGTTATGTCTCGCTCGGGTCGATTGCCGCGACCCTCGCGCTGCCGCCCGTCGCCTGGTGGTCCGGTGCGCCGCGCGCGGTCGTGGCGGCGGCAGCCGGGACCGGCGTGCTGATCCTGTTTCGCCATCGCGCCAACTTGCGCCGCCTGCGATCCGGGACCGAGCGGAGGATGGGGGCCGGCGCATGAACATGGCCGTGCTCGGCGCCGGCAGCTGGGGTACCGCGCTCGCGATCCATCTCGCCCGCGCAGGACGCCCGGTTCGACTGTGGGCGCGCGACGAAGCGCTCGTCGCTCAGATGGTGGCGGGTTCGGCAAACCCTCGATACCTGGCGGACGTGGCGCTGCCGCGCGGCGTCGTGCCGACGTCGTCGCTCGACCTGGCCCTCGAGGACGCGCAGTTCGTGATTGTCGCCGTGCCCTCGCACGGGCTGCGCGCGGTGCTGAGGGCGGCGGCGCCTTCGATTTCGCGGAACGTGGTCATCGTGAGTGCGACGAAGGGCCTTGAAGCGGAGTCGTTGCAGCGCATGTCGCAGGTCATCGAGGAAGAAACCGCCGCGCGCGTGCCCGTCGTCGTGCTGTCGGGACCGAGTTTCGCCGCAGAGGTCGCGCGTGGACTGCCCGCCGCGGTGCTCGCCGCATCGTCCGACGATCGGGCCGCCGCCCGGGTCCAGGAACAGTTTCGCGGACGTGGGCTTCGGTTGTACGCGAACGATGACGTCGCCGGCGTGGAAATCGGCGGCGCCCTGAAGAATGTCATTGCCATCGCCGCCGGGGTCGTCGAGGGCCTCGGGCTCGGTCGCAACGCGACGGCTGCGCTCATTACGCGCGGTCTCGCGGAGATTTCGCGGCTCGCATGCGCCGAGGGGGCCCGCCGGGATACCCTCGCCGGGCTGAGCGGTCTTGGCGATCTCGTCGTCACGTGTACCGGCGATTTGAGCCGCAACCGCCATGTCGGCATCGAGCTCGGGCGCGGCCGTCCGCTTGCGGACATTCTTGCCGGGATGCACATGGTGGCCGAAGGCGTGCGCACGACCGGCGCGGCACTTGCGCTCGGGGCCCGTCACGGCATCGAACTGCCGATCGCCGCGCAGATGGCCGCTGTGCTCGACGGCCAGGTTTCGCCGCTGGAGGCTGTCGAGACCCTCATGGGGCGTCGCCAGCGAGCGGAAGTGGACGGGTAGCCACTCGTTGTTCATGAGACGGAACTTCAACAGACCCGCCGCCGCATCCGGCCGGTGGAACGATCGGGAACACGGACAGACAAGGACCCATGGGATTTTTCGACAGGATCAAGCAGTCGCTGACCCGCACCAAGGAGCAGTTCGTCGAGCGGTTCGAGGAAGTCGTCAAACGGGCTGACGATCCGGTCAAGCGCAGCCAGCCTATAGATATTGAAACCATCGAAGTCGAAATGCAGCTCGACCCGGAAGGCGAAGCCCGATCCAAGGATGTTTTCACCGAGCAAACCGTATTCCTCGGCCTGTGCCAGCGCCTGCTTGATGTGCTTGATGAGCTGCGGCGAGTCGTGGCGGGTGTAGATGAAACCGCGGTGCGAGCCGATGGCAAAGGCGCCGAAGATCAGGCCCTCGAGCACCTTGTGCGGGTTGCCGGTGAAGAGAGCGCGGTCCATGAATGCGCCGGGCTCGCCTTCGTGACCGTTGACGATGACGTACTT
>JANNHC010000468.1:0-24153 GCA_031404215.1 Acidobacteriota bacterium | reverse complement strand
GCGGACGAACAAGGACGAGGGGCAGGCGAACTTCGTCAACCCCGGCATCATGATCGTCAACGGCGGCGTTGACGTCGAGGTCACGCCGAAGCTGCGTGGTTTTGCAAACGTCAGCTTCCTGCGCTTCGTGCATCCGGAACCCCTGGAGTTCCTCCTGTTCCAGGAAAAGGTCAGGCCGAACATCGGCCTCGATTACGGCGGCGGATTCCAATACCGGCCGCCCCTCAGCGACAATGTCGTGATCGTCGGAGGCATGTCAGGCATGAAGCTCGGGCAGGGATTGAAGGACATTTATTCGCGCAGTCACCTGATCTCGATGTTTCTCAACGCGCGGCTGGTGTTTTGATGACGCGACGGATGGCCACGCCGACACGGCTCGTGTGCGCGCTCGCGTGTGCGTTGATCGTGATCGTGACGGTGCGAACCGCGCCGCGCACCGCGCAGGATGCCCGCCCTGCCGCCCTACGCGGGGTCGCGCAGGATGTCGCGCAGCCCTTGAGGGCTGCCGTCTCCGACGCGTCGTCTGCAGGCTGCGTCACGTGCCACACGACAACTGATGAACCGTCGATGCATCCGAGCGGCACGGTCACGATCGGGTGTACCGACTGCCACGGCGGAAACGCCGGCGTCTCGGTCGGGACTGGCGACGCGGAGGGCACGGCCGGCTATGCCTCCGCGAAGGCCAAGGCGCACCCCCAACCGAAAAACCCCGGACTGTGGAAAACGACCGCGAACCCCGAGCGCGCGTATACGGAATGGCTGCGTGAATCGCAGGAGTACATTCAGTTCGTCAACCCCGGCGACCTTCGGGTCGTGGATCGAACGTGCGCCGCCTGTCACGCGGCCGAAGTGCGCAACGCCCGCACGAGCATGATGACCCACGGCGCGATGCTCTGGGGCGCGGCGCTGTACAACAACGGGGCGGTGCCGTTCAAGACACCGCGCTACGGCGAAAGCTACGCGCCCGACGGTACGCCGCAGCGCCTGCAGTCGTGGCCGGCGCCGACGGCGGAAGAAATGCGTGCGAAAGGCGTGCTTCCCTTCCTGGATCCGCTGCCGAGGTGGGAGTTGTCGCAGCCCGGCAACGTGCTGCGCGTATTCGAGCGGGGCGGCCGGAAGAAGGGGGAAGTCGGCAATCCCGCGCGCGAGGAGGATCCCGGCCGTCCTGAGATCAAATTGAGCGATCGGGGGTTCGGCACGCTGCTGCGTACCGATCCCGTCTTCCTGGGGCTGCAGAAGACGCGGCTGCTCGATCCGCTGCTCTCGTTTCCGGGGACCAACGATCAGCCCGGCGACTATCGAGGCAGCGGCTGCACCGCCTGCCACGTCGTGTACGCCAACGATCGCTCGGCGGTGCATTCCGCGCAGTACGCGCAGTTCGGCAACGCCGGTCAGACCGCGACCGTGGATCCCGCGATGGCTCGGTCGCGCGGCGAGCCGGGACATCCCATCCGTCACACCTT
The DNA here is from genome assembly GCA_031404215.1 of Acidobacteriota bacterium. Taxonomy (GTDB): domain Bacteria; phylum Acidobacteriota; class Vicinamibacteria; order Vicinamibacterales; family 2-12-FULL-66-21; genus JALZOC01. The sequence continues at coordinate 22,690 of JANNHC010000468.1, read as the reverse complement.
CACCCGCTCGATTCCCTCGAGCCAGTGCATGACGTGCCACATGCATCCGGGTACCAACATGGTGACGACGTACTACGGGTACACGTGGTGGGACAATGAGACCGACGGCGAACGGATGTACGCCCCGGACGCGAAGGAGCCGACCGAAAGCGAACGACACCAGGTGCGCCTGCGCAATCCGGAAGCGGCCGCGCAGCGAGGCCTCTGGGGCAACGTCGATTTTCTGTCGAAGATCGGCACGCCTGATTTCAACAAGCAGCTGCAGCACACGCAGTTCGCCGACTTTCACGGACACGGCTGGGTCTACCGCGCGGTCTTCAAGCGCGATCGCCAGGGCCGCCTCCTCGACCGCGCCGGCAACATCGTCCCGCACGACGACCCCGAGAAGTTCGGCAAGGCCGTCCACTTGAAGGACATCCACCTCGAAAAGGGGATGCAGTGCGTGGACTGCCATTTCGGCCAGGACAACCACGGCAACGGCAAGCTGTACGGGGAGACCCGCAACGCCGTCGAGATCGACTGCGTCGATTGTCACGGCACCGTGGACCGCCGGGCGACGCTCATCACGAGCGGCCCGGCGTCGCCCCGGGAAGGCACGGCGCTTTCGGCGCTGCGAACGCCGTCACGCGAGCGGCGATTCTACTGGGACGGCGAGCGGCTGTTCCAGCGGTCGATGATGACCCCCGATTTGCAATGGGAGATCAAGCAGGTCGCCGATACGCTGACGCCAGGCAACCCGAACTACAACGAGAGGTCGCGGCTGGCCAAGACCATCCAGCGCGACGGCCAGACGTGGGGCTTGGCCACAGCCCCCGGCACACTGGCGCACGGAAACGATCGGATGACGTGCTACGCGTGTCACACGTCGTGGACGCCGACGTGCTTCGGCTGCCATCTCTCGATGTCGGCGAACCGCAAGATGCCGATGCTCCACAACGAGGGGCTCGAGACACGGAACTGGACCAGCTACAACTTCCAGGTCCTCCGAGACGACTCGTTCTTCCTGGGGCGCGACGGCACGGTCACCGGCAACCGCATCGCGCCTGTCCGATCCGCGTGCGCCGTTCTCGTCAGCTCGCAGTCGCCGACGCGCTCGTGGCTCTACTACATGCAGCAGACGGTCTCGGCCGAAGGATTCAGCGGCCAGGCGTTCAGCACATTCGTGCCGCACACCGTTCGAGCGACGGAAACGAAGCAGTGCACCGATTGCCACGTGGCCGCCGGGGGAGACAACAACGCGTGGATGGCCAACCTGCTCCTCCAGGGCACCAACTTCATGAATTTCATCGGCCACAATGTCTGGGTGGCCGCGGGTGAAGACGGGTTCGAGGGGGTCGTCGTCGCCGAGCGCGACGAGCCGCCGGCGATCATCGGCAGCCATCTGCAGAAACTGGCGTATCCGGACGCGTACAAGAAGCACCTGGCGGGCGGCAGGACGCTGACCGACGCGCATCACCATCCAGGTGAAAACGTGCTCGATGTGCAGCAGCGCGGCGAATACGTGTACGCGGCGCTTGGCAAGGGCGGGTTCCGGGTCTACGACATCGCGAACATCGACAACAAGGACTTCAGCGAGCGGATCGTCACGGCGCCGGTCTCCCCGCTCGGGCAGCGCCTCTACGTCAAGACGAAGAACGCCACGGCCGTCGCAACGCCGACCACGCTTGGGGTCGATCCGTTGCGGAAGCGCGATCCGGAGAACGAAGAGGGGCCCATCCACGCGATGTACGGCTATCTCTACGTCGCCGACAGCGAGGAAGGCCTCATCGTCGTCGGCAACCGGGACCCGAAGAGCCGCAACCTGGTTGGGGTGGGAACACTGCTCGACGGAAACCCCGCGAACAACTTTCTCGAGCGGGCAGTCACGTTCAATCCGGATGGAGTGCTCACCGGCGCGCGGCGAATCACGATCGCCGGGATCTACGCCTACGTGCTGGCGCATCGGGGCCTCGTGGTCGTCAGCCTGGACGACCCGCTGCGGCCGAAGGTCGTCGCGCACATCGGCGCGCCCGACATCGTCGATCCGAGGGGCATCACGGTCCAGTTCCGCTACGCTTTCCTGGTGGATCGCGACGGGCTCAAGGTGCTGGATGTCACGCGGCTTGACGATCCACGTCTCCTACGCTCCGCCCGCGTGCCGTTCGGCGACGCCCGCAACATCTACCTCGCCCGGACCTACGCGTACGTCGCCGCGGGACACGACGGACTCGGCATCGTCGATATCAGCCGTCCGGAGGCGCCACGAGTCGATCGGATGTTCAGCGCTGGCGGGAAGATCGCGGACACCAACGACGTGAAGGTCGGGATGACCAATGCCAGCCTCTTCGCCTACCTGGCCGACGGCCACGAAGGGCTTCATGTCGTGCAGCTGTTCTCGCCTGAAGAGAACCCCGATCACTACGGCTTCAGCCCGAGGCCCACGCCGTCGCTCATCGCGACGTATCCGATTCACGGCGGCGCACTGATGGTGTCGGAAGGTATCGACCGCGATCGCGCGGCGGATGAAAGCGGCAACCAGCTCGCCGTGTTCGGCCGCCGCGGCGCGCGGCCGCTGAACGGCATCGAGGCGGCAAAGCTGTTTCTTCGGGACGGACGGATCTACACCGTCACCAACGACCCCCCGGGACGGCCGGCGACCGCGGTCGAAAGACTGATCGCGCGGGTGCGCTCCTATTGGGAGGAGCTCTTCAGATAGCGGACTCAGGCGGCCGCAGCGGCGGCAACACTTCTTCGATGCGCGCGCGGGAGGGTTCGAGCCAAGGCGGCAGCACGAGCGTTTCGCCGAGGTGCGCGGGATCTTCATCGGCGGCGAAACCGGGGCCGTCCGTGGCCAGTTCGAACAGCACGCCGCCGGGTTCGCGAAAGTACACGGACTTGAACCAGAAGCGATCGATCACGGGTGTTGCGCCGGTCCCCGAGCTTTCGATCTGCGTACGGACGGCGTCCTGGTGCCTGTCGTCGTCCACGCGCCAGGCCAGGTGGTGCACCGAGCCGACGCCCCACGCGCCGCGCGGGACGTCGCGGGCCTCGCGAACGTCCACCGCGCCCCATGCGTCCCTGAACCCGTAACGTGTCCAGCCGTGCTCGGCCCCGAGCCGCTCGAAGCCGAGGACGCTGGTGATGAAACCCACCGTCGCGGCCTCGTCGCGCTCCCACAGGCGTCCGCTATGAAGCCCTCGCACCTGATGTTCGGCGGGCACCGTGCTTTCCTCCCAGGGCGTAAACGGCCGCGTTGAACCCGCGGCGGCCTCGGTGAGCGCGAGGCGCAATCCATGCGGATCCGCGAGCGGAAGCACGCGTTCACCAAACCGTGTCTCCTGCCCGTCGAGGCGAGCGCCGTACTTTTGCAACCGCGCGCCCCAATAGGACAAGCTACCCGCCGGGACCTCCAGTCCCACCTCCACCGTGAGCCCGTGACCCATTTTGGGCGGCGCCATCTGCGCCCATGGAAAAAACGTCAGGTCCGTTCCCGGGCGTCCTTCGGCGTCGGCGTAAAAGAGGTGATACGTCCCCGGATCGTCCTGATTGACGCTCTTCTTGACCAGCCGCATGCCAAGCACACCCGCGTAGAAGTCGAGGTTCTCCTGCGCGGGCCCGGCGATGGCGGTGATGTGATGCAGCCCGTTGACGCGTCGCAAGGCCATGAGTTCAGAACCTCACCCGATCTCCAGGGTCGACTTGATGCCGGACCCGCGCTCGGCGAACCACGCCTTGTAGTCCTGCCAGGGAATCCGGTTCGTCAGCAGGCGGCCGAGCGTCCCGGGCCAGCTCTTTTCAATCGTCACGAAATCCTCGACCCCCTTCGCGAAGTGACGCGGGTTGGCGTTGACGCTGCCGAACACGACCTGGTTGCCGAGCACCAGCAACTGGTTGATCCGCTCGATCGGCTCTTCGCTCGTGCCGGATCCACCCGTCACGCTCAAGAGGCACAGGACACCATTCGGTCCCAGAATCTCCATCGCGTCGAACACCACGCGCGCGCTGCCGGTGGCTTCGATCACGATGTCCGGCGGGCCGATCTGTTTCGGCAGGTCCAGCAGCGACGACTTCTCGACCGACACGTACTCGGCGCCAAGCCCCGTGGCGATTTGCGCGCGCAGGTCGGACGCGGGCTCGCGGCCCACGACGACCGTGCGCAGGCCTCGGGCGCGGAGCACGGCGGCCGCCAACAGGCCGACCGGACCTCCACCGAGGACGACCGCCAGCTTCGGATTCCACGTCAGGCGGCGCTGCAGCAGAAACGCGTGGTCGATCCCTTTCTCCACGACCGACATCGGCTCGAGCAGCACCGCGAAGTGCTCGACTTCCTTCGGGATCTTATTCATGAATGTCGGATTTTCGACGTAGTACTCTGCCATGTACCCGTGGCGCTTCATGATGCCGCGTTCCTGGTAGCACCCGCTGCTGCACATGTCATTCTCGCCCGCGGCGCAGTTCGGGCACACGTTGCACGGCCGCCGCACCGTGGACACGACCAGGTCACCCGCCTTCCAGCCGGTCACGTTCTTCCCCACGTCGGCGACGACGCCAAGGTTCTCGTGGCCAAGAATGAGGAACTCGTCGCCGTCTGGCGGCTTGCCGTACAGGCCGTGATTGATCTCCGCGTCTGTTCCGCACAACCCGACGCGCAGCATCTTGACGGCGACCTCGTTGGCTGACATGGCCGGGTCCGGCATGTCGCGCATGTGGATGCTGTCGCGCACGCCGGGCCTGACGACGATCGCTTTCATGAATCCTCCGAAACGGCTCAGGGAATGATCTTATTTGAAATCGGACGCCTTGAAGCGGGGCTCGACGGCGTGCTCTTTCGTCCAGTCGTGGTAGCCGTGGCATTCCGAGCAGCGCGACGCGGCCCCTTGTCCCGGTGCGTGGCACGTCGCGCACGTCTCGAGCTTCGGCATCAGCACGTCGGACGTCTTGGTGCTCTGCGCGGCGGCATGGCACGACGCGCATTCCACCATCAGGTGGGGACGATGGTCGAACTTCGCGTGCGGCATCCAAGCCTTGACGAGAGTCACCCCGACGATGGGTCCGGAATACCCACCAGGGGGTCCAGATTCACCGCCCATGTAGTCGTGGCAGCCGTCGCAAGTGCGGAACCAGGCTCTTTGTGCACGGACGAGCCGTCCGGCGACCCACTCGTCGGCATTCCGCGCCGGGGGTGCGGGCGGTTGTGGAAAGTTCAACGGTAGCCGCCGAGGCGGCGGATCCGGCTTCGAAATCTCTGCAGGATGCGCGTTGATGTACTCGCGCAACGCGCGCTCGACAAAGGCGTGAACAATCCGTGTTTGCTCGTGAGGCGCCTGCACGTCGATTCGTTCGTCGAAAAACATCGGATGGCACCGCGCGCACTGCTGCTCGTAGTTAAGCGGCGACATCGAGCCGAGCTGTCTCCGCCGCTGTGGCGAAGCGGATGTCATCTCGGGCGTGTGGCAACCTGTGCAGTGCAGTGTCTCGGGCCCTGTCGGACCACGCAGCTCGCTTTTCATGTGCACAGCGTGATTGAACTTGAGCGTGCCGGGGTCCTTCGAGCCGGATCGGATCGCCGAGAACTCGGGGTGACCCGACGGAAAGGCGATGATCGCGTTGGCGACCCTTGGAGGCGGAATCGCACCAGGCGGACCGGGCACCGCGCGTCGTGGGTCCACAACGGACAAATCGCCGTGGCACCGGACGCAGAATTCCTCCGGCGTCTTCGCCAACGCGACACGCCCCTGGTGTTCACGATGGCACGTCGCACACTCAGGCGGCGCGACCTGGTTGCCGGCGTGCGCTGGCCCGTCGTGACAGGTCAGACAGGCCTTGTCCCCGACATGGGCGCGGAATGAAGCGTCGCGGACATGACAGCTTTCGCACTTCGACTCAGTGAACGCATGGGCCGCCGACACGGGCCCGCTGCTGTACGCGGCGCGGCTCCCCGCGGCCGCCAGGCCGCCCAGCCACAAGAGCCCGGCGATGGGCGCGGCGATCGACAGCCTCGCGCGCCAGCGCCGCAGCGGATGCGCGTGCTTGAAGTAGTTGAGGTCGATCCTCTGCGCGAGCTTCTTCGCGCTGCGTGTGCGCATCAGCTTCTCAGTACCGCAACGCCATGACGATGTGCACGACCGCGAGCGCGAGCAACGCGTAGGAGAGCGGCACGTGCACCAGGAGCCATCCGTGAAGGACGCGGTGCAGCCGCGACTGGCGCATCAACTGCCGCTCCTCCTCGCAGATGTTCTCGAGATCGGCAACGGCCGGATGAAAATCGGGCGGCACGAGTGCGCGCAGCTTCTCGAACCGCGCCTGCGCCACGCTCGGATCGGCCAGCGGATGCGCGGACGTGGGACGCTTGACGAACCCGCGCATTTCGCGCATGTAGAACTCCCGCAGCGGCGACGAGGCCTCCGCGTCCACTCGCTCGGTCGTCGCCAGTGCCGTCGCGGCGGCGGTCGAGCTCAGCGCGACCGTGGTCCCGGCGGTGCGAGCGTAGGCATCGACGGCTGACGGGGCAATGGCTTCGAACTCGAGCTGACCGCAGGCTTCGGCAACCACCGTGTCGGCCTCACCGAGTAGCTGCGCCCGCACGTGCGCGATCTGATCGTAAATCGTCTCCATCGGCACTTCCCGCAAGAGCCGCAGCGGCATCGTGTGCTGCAGCCACGCGCCCGCGACGCCGCTCACGGCGACGACCACGAATAGCCACATCAGGAGCGACGTCAGTCCGCCTCCGAACGTGAAGCCGGCATGGAGGACGATCAGCGGAAGGCTCAGGAGTCCGAGCCACAGGTGTCCCCGCATCCACGTCTGCGCGCGACCGATCCGCCAGACGCGCACCTTCTTCCGCGCGCCAATCGCGCCGGCGTACAGCATCATGCCGAATCCGGCCATGCCGTATGCCAGACCTGGCCACGACCCTCCGCTCGGCGCCCCGGCACGCCCTGCGTATGGCACGTAGAGCAACACCGCGACGACAAAGATCGCCAGCGTGGCTATCGCCCATCTGCGGTGGGTCTTGTCTATGCGCATACCTGACTCGTGCCTCGCGCCTGTACCCTCACCCTGCTCCTGCCAACCTGTACCCGGCCGCCCTGAGCCCTGAGCCCTTTACTTGCTCGTCGCCTCCGTCGGCCCTCCCGGCAGCCGTCGCGACTGATCGCCCATGGCCTTGGCGCCCCGCATGCTGGCAAAAAATGTCAGCGGCTCGACGCGGTGCGCGGCATCGTGCGGGCACGCGTACACACAGCTCGGCTCCTCGTGCTCCATGCAGAGGTCGCAACCGGTCGCCTTCCGCCGCACGGACGCGATCTGTCGCGATGGCTGTGCGGGATCGGCGGTCTTGACCTCGAACGGGTGCATGTTGAGGTTGCCGTACGGGCAGTTGTTCGCACACAGTCCGCAACCGATACACCAGTCCTCGATGATGATCTCGAGCGAATTGCGCCGGCGGATCGATCCGACAGGACAGCCGACCATGCACAAGGGATCGCGGCACTGCCGGCAGGACGTGGCGACGAGATACTTGTCGAAGCGAAGCCCCTCGCGCACGAGGCGGGTGACCCCGTCGTGCGCGTCCGCGCAGGCGCGCACGCACTCGTCGCACCGCGTGCACTTCTCGAGGTCGAGCAGGAGCAGGCTCTGCGCTTCCATCAGCCCCTGCGTCAGGAAGTCCGTGATGGGTGTCGCCTCGGCGGATCGCACACGCGCGCGGTTCATGTCCGCGCGCTCGCGCGCCACCTGTTCGAGGCTGGCGCGGATGTCCGGGAACCGCTCCAGCATGAGGCGGAAGTCGTCCCCCCGGATTCTCACGACGTCCACGTGATCGAGCGCGGTGCAGGTCGCCGTCCGCACGCCGCCGCCGAGCAGCCCCATCTCGCCGAAGTACCCGCCGCGACCGAGATACGTGAGCACGATCTCGCCGCCCGGATGATGCTCCGACACCTTCACGAAACCCAGGCGCACGAGGTAGAACGCGTCGGCGACATCCCCCTGCCTGACGATCGCCTCCCCCGGCGAATACCGCTGCAGCTCGACTCGGTCCCGCAAGTACGCAATGAAATCCGCTGGCATCGTCGAAAACACCGGAACGCTGCGCAGGTGCGTCTCGAGCGCGCGCTGGCGGTAGTTGCGATCGAGCTCGGCGCGGAAGGTCTTGTTCTTCTGGAGGATGTCGAGCACGTTGCGCAGCATCTCGAGCACGACGACGTCGGTTCGCGCGCGGACCGTGGCGGAACGTGGATGAAAACTCATGCACGTCATCTCGCCAAACAGCTCGCCGGCGCCGATCTGCGCGATCGGGTTGTCATACGGCAGGTCGATGGGCGCATCGACCGGGATCCATCGTTGCGCGTTTTCCTCCTGGCGCGAATGCTCCTCGCGGCTGGCGAGCACGCTGCGGATCTTCGACAGCCATCCGTCGTTTGCGTTTTCCTGCTTCACGTGCGCGATCGGGGTGCCGATGAAGACGTCCACGGAACCTTCGAGGATGTAATACGCGGTCGAGCCGAACTCGCCTTCCCGGCAAATCACGTCGCCGGCCTTGTACTGCCGCCGCACCACGGCGCCACGGTTCAACTCCAGGAACGTTCCCGAGACACCCTTGAAGACCGGCAGCTGAAGGATCCATGCCGGATCGAGCATCTCGCCGCCGCCAAGCTCGGTGGCCACGACGCGCTTGTTCGTCAGCGCGCCGGTCGGGCACGACACCATGCATTCGCCGCACGACACGCAGGTGGAGCTGCCCATCGGTGTGTTCAGGTCGAACGCGATCCCGGCGAGATACCCTTTGCCCGTCCGCCCGATGACGTGGTTCTGCTTGACCTCGTCGCAGCCGCGCACGCAGCGATCGCACAGGATGCACGCCTCGTGATCGACCGCGATGCTGAGCGAGGAATCGTCGCGGCCGCGCGGCGACAGCCGGCGGGCGTACCGCGGTTCGGCGCCGGCCGGCACCGCGCCCGTTGCCGCCGCCATGGATTCGAGCTCACAGTCGCCGCTCGCCCGCTGGCGCGCGCACGGGGAGGGATGATCCGCCATCAGGAGCTCGACGAGCGTCCGCCTCGCCTGCTTGACAGGTTCGACGTCGGTCTTCACGGCCATCCCGGGGTCGCACTCGCGGATGCACGCCGCCGCATACACGCGGGCGCCGACGTCCACGACGCAGACGCGGCAGACCCCGACCGGTGTCTGATTCTGCTGATGGCACAGCGTGGGAATGGGAATGCCGTTCATCCGGGCGGCATCGAAGATCGTCGTCCCGCGCGGAACGGAGACCTCCCGGCCGTCAATCGTGAGCGCGATCGTCTCGCTCATGCGCGGCCGGCCCCGAAGCACACGCCCGCGTGGCAGACGCGGTCCCGCACGTGTGTCTGCACCTCGCCGGCGAAGTGCTTGAGCACCGAGACGATCGGCACCGGCACGACCTGCCCGAGACCGCAGATCGACGTCAGCCGCAGCGCATGGGACAGCTCGTCGAGCAGCGCCATGTCGGCGTCACCTGCCTCCCCACGGGTCCATGCGGTCAGCATGTCCACCAGCTTCTGGGATCCCGTGCGGCACGGCACGCATTTGCCGCACGACTCGTTACGAAAAAACCGCACCGAGTTGAGCGCCATGTCGAGCATGCAGGCACGGTCGTCGCAGACCACGATGGCCCCGGAGCCGACGGTGGCTCCGGCTTTGGTCATCGCATTCCAGTCGAGCGGCAGGTCCAGCATCGACGCGGGCAGGTACCCGCCGGCCGGTCCGGAAGGCGCGAACGATTTCAGCGTGCGCCCCTGAGGCACGCCCCCCGCGTAGTCCTCGATGAGTTCACGATAGGGCGTTCCCATCGGCACCTCGTAGACGCCGGGCCGCCGGACGTCGCCGCTCACGCCGACGAACTTCACGCCCACGGATCCGTTTCGGCCCTGTGCCTTCAGCCACTCGAGGCCGTGCGCGAGAATCACCGGCACGAAGAAAAATGTCTCGACGTTATTGATGATCGTCGGCTTCTGCCAGAGGCCCTGCTGTCCAGGAAACGGCGGCTTGTTCCTGGGCTCGGCGCGTTTGCCTTCGATCGCCTCGAGCAAGGCCGTCTCCTCGCCGCAGATGTATCCGCCCGGGCTCACGAACACTTCGAGGTGGAACGTCAAGTCGGTCCCGAGGATTCCGGATCCGAGCAGCCCCTCGCGGTAACACCGCCGGATTTCTTCCTCGAGGATGTGCTCCTGCTCGGAGTACTCGTGCCGGATGTACAGGATGCCATGCCGCGCCCCGGCCACGAGGCCGCCCAGGATCATCCCCTCGACGACCAAATGCGGGGCGTGCGTCATGATGAAGCGATCCTTGATCGTGCCGGGCTCACTCTCGTCGGCGTTGCAGACGATGAACTTATCGGCGTCACGCTGATTGCGGACGATTTCCCACTTCATCCCGGTTGGAAATCCCGCGCCGCCAAGACCACGCAGGCCGCTCTCCTTGAGCTTCGCGATGAGCCCCGTCCAGTCCCTCGACTGGGCGTAACTCCTCAACACGCCGTACCGCGCGTGGTCTGGATAGGGATCGCACTTGATGACGCCAGGTCGTGGGTGGATGTGCTGGGACTCGGTGCTGACCGAGTGCCCGGCAAGGCGGCCCTCGACGAGCGATACCGCGCCGGCCTCGGACACGCATTCGAAGATGTGATCGTTGACGGCAATCGCCGGCGCGAGATCGCATCGTCCCAGACAGGAGACATGCTGGACGTTGACGTCCTGCCCATGGAAGCGCCGCCCGAGCGAGTCGAGCAGCGCAAGTCCGCCGTGCCGATGGCAGGCCATGTCGCCGCAGACCCGGACCTCGACGCGCGCGGGAGGCTTCAGGAAGAAGAGCGGATAGAAACTGGCCACCGACTGCAGCCGATAGAGTGGCACGCCGATCCGCTCAGCCAGCGCACGCATGTCCGCTTCGGGCAAATACCCGTAGGTCCGCTGAATCGCGCGAAGCTCGTCGAAAACGGGAGAGTGCGTGACGCCCTGATCCACCGACTGATATATACACTGGTTCCAGCTTTCGGTTATAACCTCACTGATGCTTCGGCGCCCTCTCCCGGTCTTGACGCTGGTCGGCGGTGTTCTTCTCTTCGTGTCGGCCTTGACCATTTCGCTCCGCGCGCGCGACGCATCGATCGATCAACCCCTTGGTACTCCTGGCACCCAAAGCCCCCCTGGCCCCCAGACATCGTCACCTCCAAGTTTCGTCGGCCCTGGATCCTGCGCCGCGGTCGCCTGTCACGGTGCAATCCGTCCCGTGGCGGGCAGCCGCATACTCCAGACGGAATACAGCACGTGGATCGCGCGGGACCGTCACGCGCACGCGACCGACGCGCTCTCGAATCCCGTCTCGGTGCGGATCGGCCGCATGCTCGGTATCGCCAGGCCCAGCACGGCGTCGAAATGTCTGACGTGCCACAGCCTCGAGGTCCCGGAAGGGTTACAGGCGCGGACGTTTGCCAACGAAGGAGTGAGCTGCGAGTCGTGCCACGGCCCGGCTAGCGGATGGCTCGGACCGCATACGACGCGCGGGTGGACGCACGCGCAGTCTGTCCAGGCCGGCATGTACGATACGAAGGACCTGGTGAAGCGCACCGAGCGGTGTCTCACCTGCCATCTCGGCACCGCGGACAAATACGTCGATCACGAGATGATCGCCGCGGGCCATCCCGATCTCGTCTTCGATCTCGAGGCGTTCAGCGCCGCGATGCCGCGGCACTGGCGTGCGCCAGCCGATACGGATCCCTTTGCGGCCGTGCGCGCGTTCAGCGTGGGACAGCTGGTGCACGTGCGGAGCGGTCTCGAGCGGCTTGCCCGACGGGTCAAGGGACCGGTGTGGCCCGAGTACGGGGAGCTTGATTGCTTCGCCTGTCACCACAGCCTGACGCGTCCGGAGGACAGCTGGCGGCAGGCCGACGGTTACGACGGTCGTCGTCCCGGAAACCCGCCGGTCAATCAGTCTCGCTGGGCCACGGGACGCCAGGTGGCCGCGGCGTACGACGCGCAGGCCGCCGCCGATCTTGATCCGGTCATGACAAAGCTGGCGCTCGAGGCCAGCCGGCTGCGCGTGGACGGCGACCAGGTGGTGGCGCTGGTGGCGCAAGCGCGGGGCATTTTCGACCGCGTGATCGCCCGTGCGCAAACGATGCAGCCGGATGCCGCCATGGCGACGCGCCTGCTGCACGCGATCGCCGCCGATGCCGAAGCGATCGCCCCTCGCGGCGAACGTGCCGCGGAGCAGGCCGCCATGGCGATGGACACGCTCTACGCGGCTTCAACACGCGGCGGCGAGGAATCCGCGGCCGTCCGGGCGGCGTTCGACGAACTCTTCCAGCAGTTCCAGTCGCCCAGTTCCTACGATCCGCGGCGCTTCGTCGCTCAGGTGCGCAGGATCGACGCGGCCGTGCGCTGATTCCGCGGCTGTCGGCTTGCGATTCAGTCGGCGTGCACGTGCACGGTGAACAGGTGGGCTTGCCCGGAGTCCAGTCGGACGTAAAGGCCCCGATCCAGCAGGGCGGCACGCGTCCAGCGATACGAGGCACCAGTGAGTCGATCGTCGAAATCGAATGACTCGCCGGGACCCAGGTCGTTCGAGATCGCGAGATGCGCGTGGGACGTGACGTCTCCGACGTTCGCGGCGATGACCGCGAGCGCACTGGCCGTCCGCCAGCGATACGCCACGACGTCGGAAAAGGACTGATCACCGGCGGCCGCGACGGTCAGCGGCTTCCATTCACCCTCGTGAAGCAGCTCGTTGCGGGCGAAATCGATGACGCGATCGTACAGGGCACGCACGCCCTCATCCAGCCGCTCGTCCGGCCATCGTCCGAGCTGGACGGGCGCCTTCACGTGCCAGCCTTCCAGCTGGCCGTCAAAGAAAAAACGCATGCCCGGCAGGGACGCCAGCAGGGATGCGGCCGCGGGGAGCTGGCCGGCAAGCGTCGCGGCGCTCCGTGGTTCATCGTGGTTCTCGAGGAAACGCGCGAGGCGGCCTGAATCGGAGCCACTCGCGGTCAGGAGTTCGCGAACGCCGGACGCCCGATCCGTCGAGTGCAGGGCGTCGAACAGACGCTTGTCGTACGCGAACGTGAAGCCCTGATCGAGCAGGCGGCCCTGGAGCCCCCAGTACACCTCAGCCAGATAGAGCAGATCCGGCACGGCCCGCGTGGCTTCGGGCCAGAACTCCGTCGCCGGGGCTGGCCAGGCGTTGCGCAACAACCGCCGCCAGGTGTGGTCGAACACGTCGTTCAACACGAGCATTGCCATGTCGCAGCGCACGCCGTCGCAGTGCGCGGCGATGTCGCCGAGCGTGGCCCGCACCGCGGCCCGCGTGTCCGGGTTGAAGTAATTCAGCTGCGCGACGTCCGTCCACGCGGCGAAGTACGGGTCGCGTCCGCAGGCGATATGCACGGGGCGTCGCCCGAGACCGGCCGCGCGGAAGTCTGCCGGTGCGGCCCGGTGATCCTCGTCAGTGCCCAGAACGTACCGCTCGGGGTGTTCCGTGATCCACGGATGATCGAAGCCGGTGTGGTTCGGGACGAAGTCGAGGACGAGCGAGATGCCCCGATTTTTCAGCTCGCGTCGCGCCGCGTCGAGGCCCCGCCAACCCCCCATCCGCTCGTCTGGCTCGTAGGACTGGATGCAGTAAGGCGAACCGGGAACATCAGCCGCGGTCCAGCCCGGCAGGATGCGGTCGTACTCCGCGATGAGCCAGGACGCGGTGCGCGCGATGTCGCGGCCAATGGCGCTCCGCCGCCAGACGCCCATGAGGAACACGAGGTCGAATCCCTTCTCGGCGATCCCGTCCCAGTACGCGGCCGGAACGGTGCCGAGGTCGACCTCGCGCCCCTCGTGTCGCGACAGCCGCTCGAGCCAGGGCCACGCGCTGATTTCGAACAACAGGGGGTGACGGCGCATCGGCTCCTCTTGACCGCTCCTTCCAACAATCGCACAGCAGAAACGGAGAATTGGAGAATTGTGACATCGTTGTCCCCGGAACAACGGAACAGAGACGAGCCATGCCCCGCTTCAAGCTGCTGATTGAATACGCCGGCACCCGCTACAGCGGCTGGCAGATTCAAAAGAACGCGCGCACGGTGCAGGGAGAAATTGACCGCGCGATACGCGAGGTCTCGAAGCGCCGCGAATTCGAGCTGTACGGATCCGGGAGGACCGATGCCGGCGTGCACGCCCTCGCGCAGGTGGCCCACCTCGAGCTGTACACCGATCTCCCGCCGGCGTCGCTCCGCCGCAAACTGAACGACGAGCTCCCTTCCGACATTCACATCCGCGCCATCGACAAGGCCCCGCACCGCTTTCACGCACGGCACGATGCGGTGGCGCGCTGCTACCTGTATCAGATTTCCCGGCGTCGCACGGCATTCGGCAAGCCGTTCGTCTGGTGGATTCGCGAGCCGCTCGACGTGGAGGCCATGCGCGCCGCGTCAACCGCGTTTCTCGGAATGAAGAACTTCGAGACATTCACCGCGGACGACCCGGAGGAAAAATCGACGCGCGTGCTCGTGGATCGCATCGAGATCGAAGAGGCGGGTGCGTTGGTCCTGGTTCGGGTGCAGGGTTCTCATTTTCTGTGGAAGATGGTGCGGCGGATGATTGGCGTGCTCGCCGCGATCGGACGCGGCGAGCTGAAGCCGTCCGACGCGGCGCGCCTGCTCGAGGAACAGCCCGGCGCGTCAGCCTCGCCGGCCGCGCTCGCGGCGCCGGCGTCAGGCTTGTTTCTCGAAGCGGTGCTGTACAAGGGTGATGCCGGGCCGGGGCCAATCACGCCGGTGCTGGACATCGATCTCGAGAGGTAGCGAGGGGGAACCGGAGCTTCGCCACGGTCCGTGACCTCTCAGCGGACGATGCGGAGGTTCGTCGGCGGGTTGAGGACGGCCGGCCTCCATCCAAGCTGTACGACCTCGAAGTCGTCGGCCGTCAGCGCGCTGAACGCGGGATTCAGCACCCCGTTGTTCCACCGTCCATCCATCGTCCCGCTGATGTACATGTCGGAGCCGTTGTCCGCGACGATGAGGCCGTAGCGTTTCATCGCGCGATAGATACGCTGCACCTCGGGCGTGAAGCCGGCAATGTCCTTCGAGGCCTTCAGGCGCAGGCGCGCACCCATCGGCGGCGCGCTGGCGTTGGATCCGGCCGCGTGCGACGCCGGCCAGACGTAGCCGTTGGTCGCGCGGGTCGTGACGCGAAAGGCGTGCGTGATTTCAGCGGCGCCAAACGTCTCGTCGTACCGCACGAGGCCGGGAAAGATCGCGAGGCCAGCGGCATCCGCGGACGTCCATCCCTCCGGCCGCCGATCGCTGCGGCCCATGTCGAACACGGCGCCGGATTCCGCGTCCCACCGTGCCGCCGACGCGTTCCAGGACGTGGCATACGTCTCGTACAGCAGCCACCGATCGCGGTCGATGATCAGCAGATGGCGATCGCCAGACGACCCTCCGCCCGCTGCACCGCCTTCGATGTAGTGCGGCTGGGTGCGCGCTTCGTCGGGAATCGGATAGCCCGGCAGGCCGTTCGCTCCCGCGTCGCTCTCGCTGCCGTAAGCGACGAAGGTCACCGAAACGCGCGCCTGATCCCCGGCGACGACGACGTAGGGGATGCCGTATGGCGGAGGACCGAAATCGGGATGGAGCCGGCGTATCGGCGTCCTGTTCGTGGCCGTGCGACCGCTGATGAAGTCGATGAGTGCCGCCGAACGCGCGTCGATCGGAGCCGCGGTGATGTCTGCATTCCACCAATTGCCGGGCGGAAAGACCTGACGCCCGGCCAGTGACTCAGTCAAGACCGGCGGGGCGGCAGCCTGCAGGATCGCCAGTGAGCACACGCACGCGATCGCCGCCACGGATGAACGTAGGGACACGCGAGACGACAACCACGTACCGTGCCGCCACAGCCGTCGCAGCGACTCGCGGAATATCGTGTATATCCTGAGGGTCGAGTCGGGGAAAGAGAAACGCCGCGCGCGAAGTTGTAATCTCGCGCGCAGCGTTGTAACGGGCGCTAGTCTTTCCTGGCCGGCGTCGTCGCCTTCTTGACGCCCAGCTCGGTCAGCTTGGCGACGATCGCCTCACCCGCCGTTGCGGGCTTCACGTCCTTGTCGATCGCGACAATCTTTCCGTTCGGATCGATGTAGAACGTCCACCGCGACGCGAATTGCCGATCGGGCGGCCGATTCGGGGGAATCACGCCGTACGCATTCGCCGCGGTCCTGGCGGGATCGGCCAGGATTGGAAAGTCGGCGTGCTCTTTTTCGGCAAACGCCTTGTTGTCTTCAGGTGTATCGACGCTGACCATGAAATAGGCCACGTCGTAGCCTCGGATTAATTCCCCGCTCGCACGGAGCGAGTTGCATTCGGCGGTTCAACCTCCGGTAAAGGCTTTCGGAAACCATGCCAGCACGACGGATCGACCCTTGTAGTCCGACAGCTTGTGAACCTTGCCGTCGGATCCCTGAAGCGCAAACGGCGGCGCGGGATCGCCGACCTTGAGCTCCTGGGGATTCTGCGCGGGCTGTCCCTGTGCCCACAGCGCCGCCGCCATGGCAACGATGCCAAGCACGGCGCAAACGGACATCATCTTGAACATGCGCACCTCGTAAGGAACTAGTGTCCCGTCACTACAGTAGAAAAGGGTAGCACGAACAGGTATCCTCCGGCGATGCGTGCGTGTCACCCGAGCGGCCCATTCGTACTGGCGGTGTTCCTGGTGTTTCCGGGTGGCCGCCCGGCGGCCGAGCAGACACGGACGGCTTCGCCGAACGCCCTCACCGAATTGGTGGACTTCCTCGCGGTGTCGGACGAGGGCAAGCCGGTCACCGACCTGACGGCCAGCGACATCACGTTCAAGCTGGATGGGCGGGTTCGTCCGGTCAGCTCGGTGCAGTTTGTGGAGCTTGCCAGCCCCGTGCCTGTGGATCGGGGCACGCACCTGACGGCCCCGGTTCCGGCGCCTTACGGCAGCAACCGGCTCGAGGATGCGGGCCGGCTCGTGATCATTGCGATCGATCGCGAATCGATTCGCCCCGGACGGGAACGGCCCGCGCGTGAAGCCGCGCTGCGATTTCTCTCCGGCCTGTCGCCGCGCGATTGGGTCGGCCTCGTGTCGCTGCCACGCGCGGAGGTCGAGCCGACCCACGATCACAATCAGGTCCGTGAGGCCCTGCTCCAGATGACCGGGTTGTCTCCGCAGGAACGGACGGCGTCGGAGGCGGCGTGCCGTGGACGCCTGGTGCTCAACACGCTGACGGGGCTGCTCAAGACGCTCGTGTTCCACGACGGCCCGAAAACCATCGCGCTCGTCTCCAGCGGCATCATGCCGCCCACGCGCGATGCGCCGTTCACCGGCGCGCCAGGACAATGCGAGGTCCGGACCGTGGACTTCGACGACGTCGGCAGCGCGGCCAGCGCGGCCCGCGCGCATCTCTACGTCATCCAGCCAAACGACGAGGGAGTCGATTCCGCTTCGAGCGCGCGTCTCGATCCGTCCGCGAGCCGCTTCCGGAGCGCCGACGACAATCTTTCCGGCCTCCAGCACCTTGCGGGTGTCGCCGGAGCGGAGATTTATCGTCTCAGTTCCCTGGATGCCGAGAAAGTGTTCACGCGTCTCTCGTCGGAAAGCTCCGCCTATTACGTGCTGGCCTTTGAGCCCGAGGCCGGCGAGCGCAACGGTCTTCCCCACCGCGTGGAAATCAAGGTGGCGCGCGAGCGCGTGGTCGTCCGCACGCAGCCGCAGTTCACGATCGCGAAGTCGGATGCCAAGCCGGGCGACATCACCCCCCAGAAGATGCTCCGCGAGGCGCGCCAGTACCGCGACCTGGCGCTTCGCGTCACGGCGTACTCCTCGCTGAACGCGGGAGATGCCCGGCTGAAGGTGATTGCGGCCGGCGAGCCCGTCGACCCCTCCGCCACGATCGCGGCCGCGGCCGTCGGCCTGTTCGATGCCAAGGGGAAACTCACCGCCCAATGGACGGCCGACAAAGAGGACCTTGTTGGACGGCCGTTAATCGCTGCGCTGGCGGGCGCACCCGGACCGTATCGCATCCGGCTGGCCGCCATTGACGCGACGGGCCGGCGCGGGACAGTCGATTACGGCTTCCGTGCCGACCTTGAAAGCGCGGGTCCGCTGAAGCTGAGCGCGATCGCGCTGGGCGTGCTCAACCCGGGCTTCCGTCCTCGGCTGCAGTTTGCCAGCGAAGCGGCGGCCGTGGGATATTTCGAGATCTACGGCGTGCCGCCGCGCACGGCGGAGATCACCGTGCGGGTGGAAATCGCCGAGAGCCAGGAGGGTACGGCGCTCGTGTCCACGCCCGCGAATCAGCAGAATACGCAGGACGAAGCCCGTCGCCTGGCGATCGCCCCGCTCGCGCTGACGTCCCTCGTCCCCGGCGATTACCTCGTCCGCGCCATCGTCAGCATCGACGGGCGCCCGGTCGGGCGCGTGTACCGGACGCTGCGAAAGGTCAAACCATAGCCCGCCGCATGCGCGTTCTCGCTGCGCTGTTCCTGCTGTGTGGCGCGACGCTCGGCGGGCAGAAATCCGCCTCGCAGCTCTCAAAGGCCGGATGGGACGCGCTCAATTCCGGACGCCTTCAGGAAGCCGCCGCCGCTTTCGACGACGCGCTGAAAACGGCGCCGCAACAGGCCACGCTCCTGCTCGGAGCCGGAGTGGTCGCGCATCTTCAGGGCCGCGAGGACGAGGCGCGCCGTTTACTCGTCGATACGCTGAAGATCGAGCCCGCACTGACCGCGGCGTCGCTCCTGCTCGGCGACGTGCTGTATCAGTCCGGTGATCTCGACGCGGCCATCGACATCTATCAGCAGGCGCTCGCGTTTGCGCCGGCCCACCCGCAGCTCACGAAGCGGCTCGCCGCCTGGCGCAAGGAAGCCGCGCTCCACAGCGGGTTCGGCCGGAAGCTGGGCGATCATTTCACGGTCCTGTTCGAAGGACCGGCCGAAGCGGAACTGGCGGATCGCGCGGTCGCCATCCTCGAGAGCGCGTACTGGCGGATCGGGACGGCGCTCTATACCTACCCGGCCGATGTCATCACCGTCATTCTGTACACGCGGGAGCAGTTCCGCGACGTTACGCAGTCTCCGGCCTGGGCGGGCGGCGCATTCGACGGCCGCATTCGCATCCCCGTGCAGGGCGCGCTCGAGAACCGCGCCGAGTTCGAGCGTGTGCTCTCGCACGAGTTCACGCACGCGCTCGTTCAGAGCATCGCGTCGCGCGGCGTGCCCGTGTGGCTGCACGAGGGGCTCGCCGGCTGTTTCGAAGGCAGCGACATGGCGAAGCGGGAAGCCCAGGTTCGGAACGCGCCGGCCCGGTTACCGCTCGCACGGCTCGAGCGATCCTTCGCCGATCTGTCCACGAAAGACGCGTCGCTCGCCTACGCGGAGAGCGCCGTCGCGGTCCGGGCGCTGCTCGATCTGGCCGGTCCTCCGGCCGTCATCAGTCTCCTCAACGACGTGGGGCGCGGGCTGTCGTTTTCGGACGCCTTCGAGCGCCACATCCTGATCCCGTACTCGGACTTTCAGAAGAGGCTGCAGGGCTGACACGAGAGAGTCGAGTATCATCGGCGACGGCAAGCCGGGCATCATCATTACGACAACCAACCTGTCGATTGCGACGGAGACTCGCTGACCATGGGCATCAATCCGATCCTCGCGCTCCAGGCCGCGCTGGGCGTCATGACGGCCTTGTTCCTCGCGGGCTGGACCGCGGCGGTCATGCTGGTGCGGCGCGAGCGGGGCGCGACGCCATCGCCGGCGACCGACACCCGGTTTCCAACGCTCGTTGAGACTGGCATCGGCGCCGTCACCAACTTTTTTGACACGCTGGGGATCGGTTCGTTTGCGACGACCACAGCCCTGTTCCGCGTTCTTCGGCTGGTGCCAGACCGCGTGATTCCCGGGACGTTGAATGCCGGCCATACGCTGCCGACGGTCGTGCAGGCGTTCCTCTTCACGACGCTGGTGCGGGTGGATGTTCTGACGTTGTTTGCATTCATCGTCGCGGCTGTCCTCGGCGCCTGGCTGGGCGCCGGTGTCGTCGCGTCCTGGCCGAAGCGCCGCGTGCAAATCGGCATGGGCGCCGCGCTCCTCGGCGCCGCCACGCTGATGTTGATGACGCAGCTGAACCTGTTTCCGGGGGGCGGCGAGGCGCTCGGCGTGCGCGGCGCAAAACTCATCATCGGCGTGAGCGTCAACCTCGTGCTCGGAGCGCTGATGTCGCTCGGCATCGGCCTGTATGCACCGTGCATGATTCTCGTCAGCGTGCTCGGCATGAACCCGATCGCCGCGTTCCCGATCATGATGGGGTCGTGTGCATTCCTGATGCCCGTCGGGAGCCTGCGTTTCATCCGCGAGCGATCCTACAGTTTGCGCGCCGCCCTCGGTCTCGCCATCGGCGGTATCCCCGGCGTGCTGCTCGCCTTTTACATCCTCAGGTCGCTGCCGATCTACGCCGTACGCTGGCTCGTGATCGTCGTCGTCATCTACACGGCCGTGACGATGCTGAAGGCCGGCCTTACAGAAGACGCCGTGGGTGGCCATGAGCGATTACCACGTTGAGTGGCTCGTGAACGTGACGGCGAGAGGGCCCCTCGGCGACGCTCGCCGCTCGACGGCAAGGACGACCCACGATTGATCGACGTACCTGCCCCGCTGATCTCGATTCTTGTTCCCGTCTATAACGAAGCGGGGACCGTGGCGGCCGTCATCGAGCGCCTGCTGGCGATCGATCTTCCGGCGCCGCGCGAGATCATCGTCGTCAACGACGGGTCGAGTGACGGCACGCGCACCGTGCTGGACGCGCTCCCGGCCACGCCGCTCCTGACGATCGTCCACGCGGATCAGAACCGCGGCAAGGGACACGCGGTGCGCCTTGGTCTCGCGCGCGCGGGGGGAACCGTCATCGCAATCCAGGATGCCGACCTCGAGCTGGATCCGGCCCAGCTCGCCTCGCTCGTCGCTCCCGTGCTCGCGGGGGAGGCGGCCGTCATCTACGGATCGCGGTTTCTCGGGGCACGGCCTGTGGCGCCGCTGATGACGATCGCCGGGAATCGCTTCCTGACGTGGGTGACCAATCTCCTGTTCGGATCGTCACTCACCGATATGGAGACCTGCTACAAGGTCATGCGGGGTGACGTGGCCCGCGCCTTGCCGCTCACGGCAGATCGCTTCGACATCGAGCCTGAAATCACCGCGCGTCTCCTGCTCGCAGGCCACCGCATCGTCGAACGGCCGGTGCGATTCGAAGCACGCTCGCGCGGCGCCGGCAAGAAAATGCGATGGCGTGACGGATGGATGGCGTTGCGCGTGCTGATCGTTCAGCGCGTGCGCGGGCGATGAAGGCGCCCGCGGCTCCCCCACGCGTCGGCGCATTCACGACGCTGGCGGTGAGCGGGCTGGCCGGGTACCTAAACCGCGGATGGCGGTTCAACATCGACGCCAGGTGGGTCGCCGGGGTGTCGGCGCTGGCCGCGGCCACGGTGGGCTTCGCGTGGGGAACGCACGTCGCCGGCGGTTCTGATTCCTATTGCTATCTCAGCCAGGCCGAGCTCTTCGCGGCCGGTCACATCGTCAACAGCCAGCCGCTGGCCGCGATCGCGCCGTGGGAGCGCGGAGCCGATGCGTTCGTGCCGGTCGGACATGTGCCGGTGCTCTCGCATCCTGGCGCGACGGCGCCCATGTGCCCGCCCGGGTATCCGATCCTGATGGCGCTGGCGCGAACGGTTGGCGGCAGATCCGCCATGTTCGCGGTCGTCCCGCTGCTCGGTGCGCTGGTGGTGTGGGCCACGTTCCTCCTCGGCCGCCGCGTCGCGGGACCCGCAGCGGGGGCGCTGGCTGCATGGCTGCTGGCCGCAAGTCCACCGTTTCTCTACCAAGTTGTCCAACCGATGACGGATGTGCCGGCAGCCGCGATGTGGGCCGTCGCGCTCGTGGTCGTGAGCGATCGCCGCTTCGCCTCGTCCGCGCGCGGCGCCATGCTCGGCGGGATCGCCGTGGGAGCGGCGCTGCTGATTCGTCCGAACCTCGTGCCGGTTGCGGGAGTCGCTGCGCTGGCCGTCTTCATCGAGCGTCCGTTGCGGTGGCGGGACGTTCTCAGGACGTGGGCAGGGTTCGGCGCGGGCATCCTGCCGTTCGTGCTCGTCGTGGCGGCCCTGCAGAACGCCATGTATGGCTCCCCGCTGAAATCGGGGTACGGCGATCTCGACTTCCTGTTCAGGATCGATCACGTCTGGCCGAATCTGCAGCGGTATCCGGCGTGGCTTCTTCAGACCGAAACGCCGATCGTTCTGTTTGCGCTCGCGTCGCCATGGCTCGCGAACAGCCAGACGCTCCGGCGGCAGCGCGTCTGGCTGCTTGGATTCATCGCGGCGATATTCGTCTGTTACATGCCGTACGAAGTCTTTGACGCGTGGTGGTATCTGCGTTTCCTGTTGCCCGCGTATCCCGCGCTGCTGGCGCTCACCGCCGCGGCGGTCGTGGGCTGTCTGTCATGGCTTTCTGCGCCGTGGCGCGCGCTGGGGTTGGCGGCGGTCGCCATGATCGCGGTCTTTCTCGTGCGCGGGGCGATCGACGGGCACGCCTTCGGGCTGCGTGATTTCGAGCGCCGGTTCCGGTTGGCCGGCGAATACGTGGACTCGCAGCTTCCGAAAAACGCGGCCATCGTCACCGCGCACGAAA
>JANNHC010000467.1:0-11456 GCA_031404215.1 Acidobacteriota bacterium | reverse complement strand
GCCGCAAGCTTGACGTCCGCGCCGCACGTCCTCGCCGTCAACGGCGCCCTGGTGGCCTTCGTGGCGCTCTACTTCCTCGTGCGCAGCCACGGCGTGCGGGAGCTGTAAGTGGGTGGAGGGAACGGAGATTACGCGGATCTCCAGATCCAGAACACGCCCAGGGCGATCGACGCGAGCGCCATGGCCCCGCCCGCCGCACGGCCGAGGCGGGCGACGACGCGGGCGCTCATGAGGCCCGAGAAGGCCACACCGAACAGCGACATCGACAGCAGAATGCCCGCGGCGAACACCGTGATGAGGCCGAGCAGCATGGGTAATGGCGCGGCGCCGATGCGATCGCCGAAAGGCGCCAGTACCGTCAGCGCCCGCAGGCTGCTGACGGCGAACGCGGCGCCTATGAGTGTCGGCAGATGCGAGTGCGCGCCAGGGACGGGATGCCGCTCGCGCCGGCCGATGTGGAGATGCCAGTGCGGCGCGTCCTCGTGCCCGTGCAGGTGCGTGTGACCGTACACGCGCCCGGCCCCCACGCCCCACAAGGCGATCGCGCCAAGCCCAATCAGCAGCAGGCCGCCAAGCAGCTCGCCACCGCGCTCGACGACCAGCGGGAGCGACCATCCCAGCAGAATCAGCGCGCTCGCGCCGACGGAGAGCAGGAGCGCGTGGCCGACAGCGAAACGCACCGCGACCCCGAGCGCGCGCCTGCGCGCGGGCGCCTCGCCGCCGGGGCCGATCGACAGCGCCGCAATCGCCATCAGGTGGTCGGCGCCCAAGCCGTGGAGGAATCCGAGCGCGAGCGCTGAGGACAGGAGCAGCAGGACGGTCACCGGCTATTTCTTTGCGCCGGAGGCGTCTGCCTGAAGCGCGAGCGTCCAGGTGACCGGCACGCTCACCGGGGCGTAGCAGATCGAGGTGTCACAGGCCTGGTATTTCAGCGTGCCCTTGACGGTGAGGCTGGAACCGCGCGCGCCGGACCGATTGACGAGCGTCCGGCTCTTGGCAATCGTCACGTCCTGCACGATTCTGAACGGTCTGCTGTACACCAGGTGCGTCTCGCCGAGATCTTTCACGTTGAGCTTTTCAGCCGAGGGAAACCGGGCGGCCTCGGCCTTGACCGCGTCGTTGGCCGCGAGCGTGAGCGACACGGGAATGAAATCCTTCTGCCCTGGCGCGTAGACGTGCATATCCGGCTTCGGCGTAATCGCGACGACGAGCGAGACACGCGCGCCTGGCGCAACCGCGTCACTCGACGCCGACGTCGTGACGGACAGATGCTTCGTCGTCGTTGGCGCTGCCGCGGCGCCCGCGCCCACGGGTGGGACAGCCGCCACAGTCATCCCGAGCGCGATCATCATGGCCAGCGACCGCTTCGTCATGCGTCCTGCGATTGTACACAAAAAAGGTCCGGCGCCCGACGCTCCGCCCTTCTGTGGTTATCCCTGTTCTTCTGGGGCGTGTGTTCGTCCGTGGCCTGGGCTATCGCACGTCGAAGCCAGTCCGCTGCTCGGCGATTCTGCTCTTGCCCTGGCGTTTCGGGTCGGCCGTCGTGGCCGAGACCTGCAGCATATAGCTGCCGGGCGGCAGCCCCTCCCCGAGTTTCACGCCACCCGCGGCTGCAAATCGACGGTCGCCGCCAGGCGGAGGGATCAATGTGTCCGCCGCGGCCGCAAACACCTGCTCGGCTCCACGCCAGAGGCTCGTGGTGGCCTGAACCGGGGTGGTCGCGTTGTAGACCTCGTACGCGTACGCCAGCCGGGTGCCCGGCCACAAGACGCGCGGGCGTGGGGGTGATCCGATGGCCCCAGGCGGCAGAAAAAGGGCGCCGGTTTGCACCGGCGCCCTTCAGGTCGTGCGCGGACCGTGGTCGTCAGTCTTTCCGTCGAGTGACCTGGTCCCAGAGGGTAGCGCCGCCGCCACCGATGACGGCACCGATAAGCGCGCCCTTCCTGCCGCCGACGGCTGCGCCAACGCCTGCGCCGACACCTGCCGACGACCCGATGATGATCGCGCTCTTCTTCACCGAGCGTCCGCGCCTCACGACGCGCACCGGACGGTCATCGTCGTAGACGATCCGCTGCGTCCGCATCGGGCGCGCCGTCGCCACCGGATAGGACGCCGGGATAATCCGGGTGTCGCCGTATTCAGCGTTGCGGCTCGCAACCGTGCGCGGCGTGTAGTAACCCACCGGCACCGGTGCGGGCTGCGCAAACTGGGTCTGCGCATACGCGGTCGCCTCCCCGCTCGAAACGCAGTCCACCTGCGAGACCGCCACGCCGTTCACCAGCGCCGCCCGCACCATCGTCCGTTGATTCGGCTCGCAGCCGACGACCACGGGCGTTCCTGGCTGGGCAGCGGCAGCTTGCACGGCACCCGTCGCACCGCTCTGCGACGCGCCGCATCCAACCGTGAAAAGCAACGCGCCGAATCCGCCGACCGCCGCGGCACGCGTCCATAATGTCTTCATGTTTCTGCCCCTCATGCCTCACCTCCCGTGTGGCTGTCGAAGCGTCCATACTCCAAGCGCGATGCCATCGGGGGATCGGCGTAAAACACGCCTTTTTTGGCTTTTTTTGCCAATGGTATCGTGGGTGTCACAATCGCGTGTCCTCCACAGGGCTCAGCTGTACTGCCGGAAGGGACACTGAACAGGATTGAGGATTAGGGATTAGGGATTCAACGTGCCGTCCATTCTCATCGTTGAAGACGATCAAGACATTTCCGAACTCATCGCCCATTACCTGGAGAAGGCGGGGCACAAGGTGACACGCCTCACGTCGGGCAAAGGGGTGATGGCAGAGCTTCGTGCCTCGCCGGCGGATCTGGTCATTCTCGATCTGATGCTGCCGGGTATGGACGGCTTGCTGGTCTGCCAGGCCATGCGCGCGGACCCGGCCACCGCGGGAATACCGGTGATCATGCTCACGGCGCGCGGCGAGGAAGCCGATCGCATTGCCGGCCTCGAACTCGGTGCCGATGACTACGTCACGAAGCCGTTCAGCCCGAAGGAACTGATCGCGCGGGTCGCCGCGCGGCTGCGACGTCTGGCCCCGGCGCCAACCGATGGCATCATCCGTCACGGCGCCATCACGATCGATGCCGATCGGCATATCGTCACCCTCGATGGGAGTGAGGTGAAGCTGACGGCGAAGGAGTTCCTGCTGCTGCAGTACCTCGTGCAGCATCGTGGCCGCGTGCTCTCCCGCGACGTGCTGCTGACAGACGTCTGGGGCTACCAATACACCGGAGGCACGCGAACGGTCGACGTGCACATCCGGCGTCTGCGGGAAAAACTGCCGGTGCTGAACGATGCCATCGAGACCATCAAGCAGTTCGGCTACAAGCTGGTCTGACGTGCCAGCGCCTGCGGCCACCGCGAGCGGGGGTGGGGCCCCGCGAGCAGAACAGGGCGCCTGCGGCAGCGAGCGGGTGTGGGGCCCCGCGAGCCTACAATAATGTCCTTCCGCACCCGTCTGTTTCTCTCCTCTCTCCTGGCCGCCTCGGTCACGCTCCTGGTGGCGGTCGCGCTTGTGTCGTGGTCGGTCCGCCGCGGTGTGGACGAGCGCATCGAGCGCGGGCTGGTCAACGAGGCCCGCCTCGCGGCCGAGACGTTGTCGCACCGGCTGGCCGCAACGCCGGCGGAGCTCGACGCGGAGGCGGATGCGATCGGCCGGCTCGTGTCGGCACGGGTCACCTTCATCAGTCCGGACGGCACGGTCGTCGGCGATTCGGACCTGACGCCCGAGGCAATGGTGACGCTGGAGAACCATGCAGGACGGCCGGAGATTCAGCAGGCGCGTCGCGAGGGGCTCGGGATCGCCCGCCGGTACAGCGAGACGGTGAAGACCGACATGCTCTATGTCGCCGTGGCGGTTCACAGCCCCGCCGCTCCGGGACTGTCCGAGCTACGGCTCGCGCTTCCACTCACGGAAATCGGCGAGCAGCTCGGCGCGGTGCGACGGTCCGCGATGGTCGCGCTGGCCGCCGGCCTGGTCGCGGCGCTCGTGCTCGCGTGGGGCGCATCGGCGCTCCTCAGCCGCCGGGTGCGCGCCATCGCGGAACTCGCCGAGCGGTATGCGGCTGGCGATCTGTCCCAGCCGTCGCGCGACTACGGCAACGACGAGATCGGCCTGGTGGCGCGGGTCCTCGACGAATCGATGCGCGAAATCGGAAGCCGCGCGACGCAGCGCGATGCCGACCGTGCGCGCATGGAAGCCATCCTCGACGGGATGAGTGAAGGCGTGCTCGTGGTCACGCCGCAGGGCCGCCTGCAACTCGTGAACATCGCCGCGCGCCAGATGCTCAAGGTCGAAGACGCGCCAGAGGGCCGGCACTACCTCGAAATCGCGCGCCATCCCGATATCTCCGCGCAGATCAACGGGGCGCTGCACGGAGTGTCGGGTGAAGGCCGCGAGCTGACGCTCCCCGGGGAGACCGGAACGACCTTTGTCGCACGCGGCGCGCCGGTGGCCTCCTCGGCCGGACGCGGCGCGGTGCTGGTCCTGCACGACATCACGGATCTGCGCAAGGCGGATCGCATCCGGCGCGATTTCGTCGCGAACGTGTCGCACGAGCTCCGCACGCCCCTCACCGCCGTCCGCGGCTACGTCGAGGCGCTCCTCGACGGCGTATCCGATATTGCGGAGGCGCGGCGATTCCTCGAAACCATCGCACGGCACACGTTCCGCATGGAGCGGCTGGTGCGGGATCTGCTGCGACTTGCGCGGCTCGACGCCGGCCAGGAACCGCTCGACCGCGTGCCATGCGCCGTCGATTCGGTGTTTGCCTCCGTGATCGCCGACGTGAGCGCCGATCTCGAGGCGCGCGCGCAACAGGTCGTCCAGCGCGTCGCTCCGGAGGCCGCCATGGTCTCCGGCGACCCGGCGAAACTGCACGACGCGCTGCGGAATCTCCTTCAGAATGCGGCCAATTACGCGCCGGAAGGAAGCACCATCGTGATGTCGGCTGCGCGCCGGGACGATCGAATCGCGCTCAGCGTCGCTGACGCGGGGCCGGGGATCCCCGAGGCCGATCTGCCCCGTCTGTTCGAGCGGTTCTACCGCGTGGACAAGGCCCGCTCCCGCAGCGCACGCGATCCCGGCGGCACAGGCCTGGGCCTGGCCATCGTGAAACACCTGATTGGACTGCACGGCGGGACGGTGAGTGTGGCGAACCGCCCCGAAGGGGGGGCGATTTTCACGGTGGAAATTCCGGCGCCGGGCGCGGACGAAAGCGTCTGACCCTGGCACGGCCCCTGCGGAGTCCGTGCGGGGTCCCGCTCTCGGAAAGATTCTACGGCGCCAGAGTGGCCGCGACGACCCAGTACGTCAGGGCCGCAATCGCGGCCGAGGCGGGGATGGTCAGGATCCATGCCCACACGATCCGGCCCGCAATGCCCCACCGGACTGCAGAGAGGCGCTTGATGGATCCCACCCCGATGATGGCGCCCGTAATGGTGTGCGTCGTGCTGACGGGGATGCCGAGGTGCGTGGCGGTAAAGAGCGAGATCGCGCCGGCGGTCTCCGCCGCGAATCCCCCGACCGGCTGAAGCTTGGTGATCTTCGAGCCCATCGTGTGAATGATGCGCCAGCCGCCCGACAGCGTGCCCAGCGCGATGGCGGCATGCGCCGCCATGATCACCCAGAACGGAATCGGCAGTTTGCCATCCACCAGCTGCAGGTATCCGCCCGCCACGAGCGCGCCCGCGATGATGCCCATGGTTTTCTGCGCGTCGTTCCCGCCATGACCGAGGCTGTAGGCCGCGGCCGACACGAGTTGCAGGCGTCGAAACCAGCGATCCACGCGACCCGGCGGGAAGTCGCGGAAGGTCCACAACGTCGCCAGCATGATCAGAAAACCCAGACCCATGCCGATGAGCGGCGCGAGCACGATGAAAATCAGGGTCTTGGTCCACCCTGACACAATAATCGCGGCGATCCCGGCCTTGGCCACCGCCGCCCCCGCGTACCCGCCGATGAGCGCGTGCGACGAGCTCGTCGGAAGCCCGAAGTACCAGGTGATGAGGTCCCATGTGATCGCGCCGATCAGGCCGGCAAAAATGACGGAGAACGTGACGATATGAATGTCAACGAGGCCGGATCCGACGGTCTTGGCGACGGCGGTCCCAAACGTGAAGGCGGCGATGAAGTTGAACGCCGCCGCCCAGATGACCGCCTTACCGGGCGACAGCACGCGCGTGGACACCACGGTCGCGATCGAATTCGCGGCATCGTGGAAGCCGTTGATGTAGTCGAAGATCAGCGCGACCAGAATCAAGCAGACGACGGCGAGGAGATTGGAATCCATCGCCGACTAGGCGTGCTTCACGACGACACCTTCGAGGACGTTGGCGACATCCTCGCAGCGATCGGTGGCGTCTTCGAGGAAGTCCAGGATCTCCTTCCACTTGATGATGGTGATCGGATCCCGCTCCTCCTGGAACAGGCGGCGCACAGCGGCCTGGTGCACCCGGTCGGCCTCGTTTTCGAGACGATTGATCTCGACCGCCGGTTCGTCGACTCCCTTGCGCCGCTCGAGCGCCGTGATGGCCTTCACCACCTGTTCGGCCGACGCCATGATGATGCGCGCGAGCTCACGGGCCTCGGTGCGCACTTCGGCGATGTGATAGAGGCGGACGATGGCGGCCGACGCGTCGATCGCGTCCATCACGTCATCCAGCGATCGCGCCAGCGCGTGGATGTCTTCGCGATCGAGCGGGGTCACAAACGTACGGTGGAGCCGTTGGATGACTTCGTGCGTCAGGAAGTCGCATTTGTGCTCGACTTCATGGATCTCATCCGCCTTGTCCCAGATCGGCTGTTCGGGCGCGAGCATCTCTTCCAGGATCGACGCGCCGCGGCGGATTTCCTCGGCCATGGCGATGAAGTCGTCGTAGAACCGTTCTTCCCTCGGCAGCAGTCTGAACGCCACATATCCCCCGCGCGAATCTTAGCAGATTCAGCTCAGAATTAACTGAAACGTAGCCGCGTCGTCACACGGATGTTACATCGGAGAACTCGCAGGGTGATCGGGCATGTGCGGCGCGGCGCACTATCGTCGCCCGGGTGAATTAACCCACCTGTCACATTCCCGTCGCAGCACGATCACACGTCCCCTCTAGTCTGGCCATGTCACCGGCGGCAGCTTCGTTGCCGCAACGCACCTCAGAGGGGAACATGCCATTGAAGAGAACGTTACTCACGCTCGTGATCGCCGTTGCCGGTCTGCTGCCATCGATGGCCGCCGCGCAGCAGACAGAGTCCAGGATCATCGGGACGGTCACGGATCAGAATGGCGGAATTCTGCCGGGCGTCACCGTCACCGTCACCGCCGTGGCGACGGGCGCCGTGCGCAGCACGGTGTCTGATGAACACGGGCGTTACACCCTCACGAATCTCGGCCCCGGCCGCTATCGGGTCGCGATTGAACTGAGCGGGTTTGCCCCGAGACAACAGGATATTACCCTCGGCGTCGGCGACACCAAGCCGGTGGGGGTCGCGCTCGAAGTCGCCGGGCTCAGCGAATCGGTGACCGTCTCCGGAGAGCAGTCGGTTGTCGACACGAGCTCGGCGCGAATCGGCGTCAACGTGTCGCCGGAGGAGCTCGCGAACCTGCCGGTCAACGGCCGGAATTTCGCCAACCTGATGACCCTGGCGACCGGCGCCACGACAGACGGCAATGGGGGCTGGGCGAGCGTCCGCTTCAACGGCAAGTCGAACCAGCAGAACTACCTCAACTACGACGGTGTTGACGGCACCTATGTGTGGGATGCGAGCCCCGGCTATCTCGCCGCCACCGGATCGCAGTTCCGGCTCCAGACGTCGATGGAGTCGATCGCGGAGTTCCGGGTCAACTCCGGCCTCGCGCCGGCGGAGAGCGGCCTCGGCGCGGGCGGGAACATCACGGTGGTCAGCAAGAGCGGCAGCAATCGCCTCTCCGGATCGCTGTTCGACTATCTCCGGAACGACGGCCTCGATTCGGCCAGCAAGTACGACGGCAAGAAGCAGAAGCTCGAAATGAACCAGTTCGGCGCGTCACTCGGCGGCCCGGTCGCGACGAACAAAACGTTCTTCTTCGCGAGCTACGAGGGATTGAAGCAGACCACGGGTGTCAGCTTCAGTGAGGCGGTGCCGAGCGATGAGGCGATCCGGCGGATTCTGGCGGGCGAGCCGATCGGCACCGGCAGCGGGCAGAGCCCCGCACGCACCCAGGCTGTCGCGCCCCTGCTGGCGGGATTCCCTCGCGGCACCGTCGCCACGTCCAACCCGCTCCTCGCGCTTGCCACCATGGACACGCAGGCGGCGCAGAAAGAGCACAGCGCGGCGCTCCGCATCGACCAGCGGTTCAGCAACAGCCAGGTGTCGTACCTGCGTTTGCTGTACAGCAACGGCGACGTGAACACCCCCGATCGCACGGTCACGGCGCGCCGAGTTCGCGCGAAGCAGCAGCCGATCAACGCGGTGTTGAACCACCAGTCGATCCTGGGCACCAGCTGGATCAACGAGATGAAGGTCGGGTTCAACCGGCCGCAGTACAGCGCGGTGGCGTTTGCCGACAGCCCCGGTTACGACCCGACACAGGTGTCGCTGTCCGGCACCGTCACCTCGCAGTCGATTGACGCGCGGGGATCGACCGGGATCGCGCGCAGCGGCCTCCTCGTCCGCGCGACCAGTAACGCCTCCACGAACGGTCAGCTCTACAACCCGCGCTCCCTCTCGTTCAGCGACGCGGTGACATGGACCCGCGGCGCGCATACGTTCAAGTTCGGCGGCGAATACCGGAACATCGCGTCGCAGTTCAGGTTCCTCGGGAGCACGGAGATTACCTACAACGGCATCAACGAGTTCATCGACAACCGGCCGGCGCAGGTCGCATTGAATCTCGAGTCCCCGACGTTCACGCCGCAGCAGTACTACCTCATCGGCTTCGTCCAGGACTCGTGGCGCGCCACGAGCCGGCTGTCGCTGGAGCTGGGGTTGCGGTATGACTTCTACTCCGTCGTGAAGGAGAAGGACGGCAAGGCCAGGCCTTTCTTCGTCGAAGACAACGCGTTCGGCCCGGACGGGGGCGCCTTCTACGACGCCGACACCAACAATTTCGCTCCTCGCCTGTCGGCGGTCTACCAGTTGAACGACAAGACGGCGCTTCGCACCGGCTTCGGCCTCTTCTACGGGCCGGGGCAGTTCGAAGATCGCATCCAGCCGATTGAAAACTTCATCGACCGCCGCCGGGTCCAGAGTGCCGACATCCCGGCCAACGGCCTCGCCTACCCGGTGGATTCCGCGAGCTATCGCAACCTGCTCTCGGTTCGCGGATATACGCACGACCGGCCGGACGAGTACAACATGCAGTACGGCGTGAGCCTCTCGCGCGAGCTGCCGGGCGAAGTCAACGTGACGGTGGGCTACACTGGCAGCAAAGGCCGCGACATGTTCCTGCGGGGCGTCGGGAATACCCAGGACTTGATCACACGCGCCCGTCAGACGCCGAGCGTCAACCAGGTGGACTACAAGACCTCGGGCTGCCTCGACGGACTGGTCATCAACGGCAACGCCATCCGGGGCTGCGGCAAGGCCAGTTACGACGCCCTGCAGCTCGGCGCCACGCGTCGATTCCGTTCGGGCTTGACTGGCGGGCTGCAGTATCAATACTCGCGGAACAAGGGCACCACGCAGGGATCGAACGAGGCGGCGACGACACAGAACACCTTCGACTACAACACCGAGTACGGCACCAACCCCCAGGATATCCCGCACACGTTCAACGGCTCGCTGGTTTACCAGCTGCCTTTCAAGAGTGCCCTGGTCAGCGGCTGGCGCGTCGGGACGATCGTGAACGCCCGCAGCGGCGTCCCGATCAACGTCACGATCAACCGGCCGGACACCAAGACGATTAACGGCGCGACGGTCATCAACATACCCGGCGGCAACAGCCGTGGCACGCAGCGGCCCGATCTGGTGCCGGGCGTGGACCCCTACCTGAACAATGGCGCACGCTGGCTGAACCCCGCGGCCTTCACGACACCTCAGCCGGGGAGCTTCGGCACCCTCCCGCGTAACTTCCTGCGTGGTCCGGGTTTCTGGCAGGTCGACCTAATGACCAGCAAGGATTTCCGGTTCGGGGGAAACCGGGGCATCCAGATTCGAGCGGAGGTGTTCAATATCGTGAACCACCTCAACTACGAGAACCCGGCAGCGGTGCTTCCAGACGGTACCGCGGGCGTGCCCTTCACCGACGCGCAGGCGGGCACCTTCGGCTACATGCTCGGTCCTCTCAACCGCACGGTTGGTCTCGGAACGGCGCGACAGACACAGGTGTCGCTGCGCTACCTCTTCTGATGAGCGAGGTGGGGCCTCGCGGGGGCCTCACCTCCTGGGAATTACGGAAATTAACACCCGCGTAACAGCTACGTGACGTTCGTGTAACTCGCCGCCCGTACGCTGAGGGTCAATGATGGGTTCACGGAGCGTGGGACGTCTGTTCGCCGCCATGTGGCTGTGCCTCGCGTCCGCCCCCGCATTCGCGCAGGTGACTCCCGCGGCCGGGTACATCCCGCCGGATGACACCCCCTCGGTGCGGGTCGGCGTCACGCTGTTCGGGGACTTTACCGTGGTTCAGGCGCCGAAAATCACCGACGCGGACGGCAACCGGGTGACGCCGAGCGCCTTCAACATCGCGCGCGCCTACGTCAACGTCACCGGCAACATCTCGCACGTCGTCGCGTTCCGCATCACCCCGGACATCGCGCGCGAGACGGGCACGGGCAGCTCGCTCGCCGGCAGCTATACCTACCGGCTCAAGTACGCCTACGCGCAGTTCAACCTGGACGAGTGGATGAATCCGGGACGCACCGGCACGTGGGCCAGACTCGGCATGCAGCAGACCCCCTGGGTAGACTTCATCGACAACGTCTACCGCTACCGGTTCCAGGGAACGACCTTCGAAGACCGTGAAGCCATCCTGTCGTCGTCGGACGTCGGCGCGACGCTGCGCTACGTGCTGCCAGGCAATTACGGCGATATCCATGGCGGCATCTATAACGGCGACAACTACAATCGCGCCGACCCGAACGACCAGAAGGCGCTCATGGTGCGCGGCACGTTCCGTCCGCTGAGGTCGCACCCGGTCCTGCGGGGCGTGCGTCTCACGGGGTTTTACGATCACGATGCCTACGTGAAGAACGCGGAGCGGCGGCGCGGGATTTTCGGCGTCACGTTCGAGCATCCCTACGTGAACGTCGGCGCCAATTATCTCTCGACGGCCGATCAGACACGGATCATCAATCCCAAACTCGACAGCCACGGCTTCTCGGCCTGGGCCACGCCGAAGACGCCAAAGGGGTTCGGGTGGGAAGGCCTGCTGCGCTACGACCATCTCATCCAGGACCAGGCGTCAACCACCATCGAGGGGAAGCGCGGCCGCACGATCGCGGGTCTCGCCTACTGGTTCCCGCGTCAGGGGAG
>JANNHC010000466.1:0-6920 GCA_031404215.1 Acidobacteriota bacterium | reverse complement strand
CGCGACATCGTCGAGTCGTCTGCGCGGCTGGGGATCCGCGTCCTGACCCTCTACGCGTTCTCGGTCGAGAACTGGAAGCGTCCCATCACGGAAGTCTCGACGCTGATGTCGCTCCTGAAGCGCTACCTGCGGCTCGAGCTGAGCACGCTGTTGCGCAACGACATCCGCTTCCACGTGATCGGGCGTGAGGAGGAGCTCGCGCCGGACGTGCGGCGTGAGCTGAAAATGGCGGAGGAGCAGACCGCGCGCAACGGCGGGATGCTGTTCAACATCGCGCTCAACTACGGCGGCCGCGCCGAGATCGTCGAGGCCGCGCGCCGCGCGATGGCGTCCGGTATTGCGCCCGCCGATCTCGACGAACAGCGGTTTGGCGAGTTTCTCTATACAGCCGGTCAGCCGGACCCGGACCTGCTGATCCGGACGAGCGGCGAAATGCGCGTGAGCAACTTCCTGCTCTGGCAGATTGCCTACGCGGAGATCTGGGTCACCGACACGTTGTGGCCCGACTTCCGCAGCCGGCACCTGCTCGAAGCCATTCTCGCCTATCAGAAGCGCGATCGCCGGTATGGGGGCATCACGCATCCGGCGGTGGCCGGACGATGATCCAGCCGCGAGCCGCGAGCCGCCAGCCGTCACGCGGTGGGCCGCGAGTCGCGAGCCAGGTGGACTAGTGTCCCGTCACCGTGGTTCGCGACATAATTCCCGGGCGGGGCATCCCGCCTGGCGGCGTTGCTCCTCTCTCAAATACGCCCAGTATTCTCGGTCGTCGCGCCTTGCCAGCCGGACGCCGCGCCCCGGACTTATGCCACGATCCACGGTGACGGGACACTAGATGGCTCGCATTCTCAGCGCAGTCGTGTTGCTGCCGGTGGTCATTGGCGCGGTCTGGTTCCTGCCGCCGATTGCGACGCTCGTGCTGTCGCTGGTTGCCGCCGCCCTTGCATTCGGGGAGTACACGGCTATCGCGGCAGCGCTCGGTGCGCACGTGCCGCGCAGTGTTTCCGGCGCGGCCGTGCTTGCCGCGTGCGCCGCGCTTGGCGGGGGGTGGGTACCGGTTGACGTCGTCGTCATGACGGCGGTGATCACGATTGGCGCATTGGCGGTCGGATCCGGGCAGCCGGGGCCCGCGGTGCTTCGCGACGCGGCCGCGGCGATGTTTCCGATTGCGTACATCGGGCTGCCGCTTGGCGCGCTTGCCGCGGTGCGCGTCTCGGGCGGCCGCGAAGCCGTGGTCCTGCTGATGGCCGCCATCATCATCAGCGACTCGGCGCAATATTACACCGGGCGCGCGTTCGGCCGGCGGCCGCTGGCGCCTTCCATCAGTCCGAAGAAGACGCTGGAAGGAGCCATCGGAGGCCTGGTGTTCGGAACGGCGGCGTTCGTGGCCGGATCGCGCCTGGTGTTTCCCGCGACGCCCTGGCCCCTGCTCGCGCTTGTCGGCGCGAGCCTCGCGGCGCTCGGCATTGTCGGCGACCTCTTCGAGTCGCTGCTGAAGCGAAGCGCCGGCGTGAAAGACTCGAGCGCGCTCATCCCGGGCCACGGGGGCGTGCTCGACCGGATCGACAGTTGGCTCTTCGCGGCCCCCGTCTATTTCGTCTTCGTCCGATACCTGCAGTGGCGATCATGACAGCCTGGTCCTGAATGCCGCGCATTGCCATCCTCGGTTCGACCGGATCCATCGGCCAGAGCGCGTTGGCTGTTGCGGCCGCGCATCCCGATAAGCTGCGGGTCGTGGCGCTGGCGGCGGGGGAGAACATCGCGCGCTTCGTCGAGCAGGTGGAGGGCTTCCGGCCGGACACGATCGCGATGTCCACGCCGCGCGCGCTGGCGGATGCCTGCACGGCCCTGCGGCACCGCGGTCCGAACGCCGTGCCTCGCGCGGTGAGCGGCCCCGAAGGGTTGATCGCCGTCGCGACCCATCCCGACGCCGACGTCGTGCTGTTCGCCTCGTCCGGGACGGCGGCGCTCGACGCCGTGCTGGCGGCGATCGAGGCCGGCAAGACCATCGCCCTCGCGAACAAGGAAATCCTCGTGATGGCTGGCGGAATCGTGATGGAGGCCGCGCACCGGAAAGGGGTTGCGGTCCTTCCCGTGGACAGCGAGCACAACGCCATCCACCAGTGCCTCCACGGCCGACCGGCAGCGGACGTGCGCCGGCTGATCCTCACCGCGTCGGGCGGACCGTTCAGAGACATGTCGGTCGAGGACCTCGAGCGCGTGACGCCCGAAGAGGCGCTGCGCCATCCGACCTGGACGATGGGACCGAAGATCACGATTGATTCGGCGACGCTGATGAACAAGGGACTGGAAGTCATCGAGGCGCGATGGCTGTTCGATGTCGGGCCCGGGCAGATTGACGTGCTCGTGCATCCCCAGTCGATCGTTCATTCGATGGTCGAGCTCGTGGATGGGTCGATCATCGCGCAGCTGGGCGTGACCGACATGCGGCTGCCGATTCAGTATGCGTTCTCGTATCCCGCGCGGTGGGACGCGTTGCTGCCGGCGCTCGATCTCGCGCGCGCCGGGCGACTCGATTTCTGCGCCCCCGACACGACGAGGTTTCCGTGCCTGGCGCTCGCGTTCAGGGCGCTGGCCGGAGACCCTGGGCTGCCGATCGTGCTGAACGCCGCCAACGAAATTGCCGTCGCGGCGTTCCTCGACCGGACGATTGGCTTCACAGCCATTGCCGCGCTGATATGTCAGTCGCTCGATACGTATGAGCGGGAAGGCTCCAGGCCGGTGCGCGGGATTGCGGACGTTCGGGCCATTGACCGCTGGGCCCGCGAGTTCGCGGCCGCCGCGGCCGGTAGGGTACAATCGAAGGTTCAAGCGCGATCATCTGTGTAGCGCAGCCCCTCAGGGCTGCCCATCAGGGGCCAATGTGACCAGTATTCTTGCGTTCGTGTTCGTGCTGGGCGTGCTGATTTTCGTGCACGAGCTCGGACATTTCCTGATGGCGCGGCGCATCGGCGTGCGCGTGCTCACGTTCTCGCTCGGTTTCGGCCCGAAACTCATCAGCTTCCGGCGTGGCGACACCGAATACTGCATCAGCGCGGTGCCGCTGGGCGGCTACGTCAAGATGGCCGGCGAGAACCCGGACGACGCGCGGACGGGCGCCAACGACGAGTTCCTGTCGAAATCGAAATGGCAGCGGTTTCAAGTACTGGTGATGGGACCCGTCATGAACCTGACGCTCGCCGTCGTCGTGATGGCGATCGTGCTCTATCAGGGCGCGCCCGCGCCCGCCTTCGTGATGCAGCCGGCGATCATCGGCTCGATGCTCGATCAGTCGGCCATGAAGGCGGCAGGCCTCCAGCCGGCCGATCGGATCGTGAGCGTGGACGGGGACACGATCGGCACCTGGGAAGACTTTCTCAACGCGATCGCGTCGAAGGCCAAGCGGCAGGTGAGGGTCGGGGTCGAACGCGCCGGCCAGGCGGTGGATCTGACGTTTGTGGCCGTGGGTGCAGGCAAGTACGAACTGGTCAACCTGGAGAGCCTGGGTATCCTGCCCATCATGCACCCGGAGATCACATCGCTGCAGCCCGATGCCCCGGGTGCTGAGGCGGGGTTGCGTCCGCGCGATGTCGTCATGGCGGCGGCAGGCGAGCGCGATGTTTCCAACAAGCGGCTCATCGAGTTGATCAAGGCCAACGAGGGCAAGACCATCGCGCTCGAGATCAAGCGCGCCGACGCGATCCAACAGGTGGCCGTGACGCCCCGCCGTATTGGCGAGACCGTCATGATCGGCGCACAGCTCAACGCGTACGAGCTGCGGACGATCGAGCCCAGCCCAGTCGAAGCGCTGAAGATGAGCCTCGCGCAGAACTGGACGTGGTCGAGGATGATCGTCCAGACACTCGGCGGACTCTTTACGCGGAACACCTCCGTGAAGCAGTTGATGGGCCCCGTGGCCATCGCGGACCTGTCCGGGATGGCCGCCGAGCAGGGATGGCTCCAGCTGTTCAGCCTGATGGCAATGATCAGCCTGAACCTCGGGCTGCTGAACCTGATGCCGATCCCGGTCCTCGACGGCGGCCACATCGCGATCCTCGCGCTGGAGGGGGTCTCGCGCCGCGATTTCAGCATGAAGGTCAAGGAGAAGATGCTCCTGGCCGGCTTCGTGCTGCTGTTGATGCTGATGGTCACCGTGATCTACAACGACCTCACGCGCATCACGTGGATCGAAAAGCTCATGCCGTGGCGCTAAGAACAGGTTCTACAGGGTTCTACGACCTCGCGTAGAAACTTTTTGTTCCGCGATCTTCGTCAGGAATTCCGCCCGATGTTCAGGCTTGCCGTGCCGGTGGTCATGGCGGAGCTCGGGTGGATGACGATGGGGCTGGTTGACACGTTGATGGTGGGCCGGCTCGGTCCCGAGGCGATCGGCGCGGTGGGTGTCGGCAGCTCGTTGTTTCTTGGCGTCTGCATCTTCGCGATGGGCCTGCTGCTGGGGCTCGACACGCTCGTGTCGCAGGCCTTTGGCGCCGGGCGGCTCGACGAATGTCATCGGTGGCTCGTTCACGGCGTCTTCCTCAGCCTTCTCCTGTCGATCCCCATCACATGGATCGTGCTCGCTCTGTCTGCCACGCTCGGCGACTGGGGACTCCATCCGGCCGTGCTGGAGCTCTCGCAACCATACCTCGCCGTGCTCGCGTGGAGCATTCCGCCGCTGCTGCTCTACTCGTCGTTCAGGCGATACCTCCAGGGTATGGGCGTAGTGCGGCCGGTGATGGTCGCGCTAGTGCTGGCCAACGTGTTGAACGCCCTGGTGAACTGGATGCTCATCTTCGGCCGGCTCGGGGCTCCGGCGATGGGCGTGCGTGGCTCCGCCTGGGCGACCGTGGTTGCGCGAATCGTCATGGCGGGGGTGTTACTCGGCGTCATCCTCTACCGCGAGCATGGCCGTCGACCGGGCCTGTTCGAGACATCGCCGCGAATTGACGTTGCACGGTTGCGACGGTTGATCGGGCTGGGATTTCCGGCGGCCGGTCAGGTGACGCTCGAGGTCGGTGTCTTCGCGGCCGCAACGGTCCTGGCCGGGCGACTGGCGCCAGCGGGGCTCGCGGCGCACCAGATTGCCATCAACATCGCGTCCTTGACGTTCATGGTGCCGCTCGGCGTCGGGTCGGCGGGCGCGGTGCGGGTCGGCCATGCCGTCGGACGCGGCGATCCGGCCGGCGCGGCGCGAGCCGGCTGGACAGCGCTGCTCTTCGGCGTGTTCTTCATGGCGTGCGCCTCCACGGCGCTTTTCGTCGCCCCACGTGCGCTCATCGGCGCCTTCACCTCGGATCCGGCGGTGATGGCCGTAGGCGTCTCGCTGCTGTTTGTCGCGGCCGTGTTTCAGTTGTTCGACGGACTTCAGGGCGTCGCGACGGGTATCCTGCGCGGCCTTGGCGATACGCGATCACCGCTGGTGTGGAATCTGGCGGGCCACTGGTTCATCGGACTGCCGCTCGGATACGCACTGTGTTTCGCGGCGGGGCTTGGTGTGATCGGGTTGTGGTGGGGACTCTCGACCGGGTTGATGATCTGTGGCGTCGCCCTGCTCGTCGTGTGGTCGCGGCACGTCACAAGGCTCGGCCGCACGCCGGAACCGGTGAGCACGATCGACTAGACGGCCGATGAGCCGGGTTCCACCGCCGCTTTTCGTGGATACTTCGTGGCGACGTAATGATCGACCAGATCACGGAATGCTATCGCCAGCTCGTCATAGGTCCCGCGCAGCGTGGTGTGGTGATGTCCGTCGATGTAGACGGGGCAGTTCGGGGCTTCGCCGGTGCCAGGCAGGCTGATCCCGATGCTGGCGGCCTTTGATTCCCCCGGCCCGTTGACGACGCAGCCCATGACCGCGAGCGTCATGGTCTCGACCCCGTCGTACGTGCCCTTCCACTGGGGCATGCGCTCGCGGATGTAATCCTGCGTCCGCTCGGCGAGCTCCTGGAAGGTGCTGCTGGTGGTCCGCCCGCATCCGGGACACGCCGTGACACTGGGCGCAAACGAACGGATGCCGAGCGACTGCAGCAACTCACAGGCGGCATAGACTTCCTCGCGGCGGTCTCCCCCCGGTCGCGGTGTGAGCGACACGCGGATCGTGTCCCCAATCCCTTCGTTCAGCAGCACGCCCATCGCTGCCGCCGACCAGACCAGCCCCTTCGTGCCCATGCCGGCCTCGGTCAGGCCGAGGTGGAGGGGCTGATCGGTCTTCCTGGCGAGGTCGCGGTAGACGGCGATCAGATCGCGCGGGCGCGACGTCTTGCACGAGATGATGCTCTGGTCCTTGCGCAGCCCGCTCTCGAGCGCAAGATCCGTGGACTGCAAGGCCGAGAGCACCATGCACTCGTTGATGATCTCTTCCGACGTCAGTCCGCGATCGTGATCCGTGTTCTCCTGCATCCTGGCGAGCACGAGCTCCTGGTTGAGCGAGCCGCCGTTGACGCCGATTCGTACCGGCCTGTTGCGATCGCGCGCCACGCCGCAGATCGTGGCGAACTGCTCGTCGCGCCGCTTGCCGGTGCCGACGTTGCCCGGATTGATTCGATACTTGTCGAGGGCCTCCGCGCAGGCGGGATACCTCGTGAGCAACAGGTGGCCGTTGTAGTGGAAGTCGCCAATCAGTGGCGCCGTCACTCCGGCATCGAGCATCCGCTGCTTGATCTCCGGGACGGCCTGCGCCGCTTCCGCGACGTTCACCGTCACGCGCACCATATCCGACCCCGCCTCGGCGAGCTCGATACACTGCTGCGCGGTCGAGGCGGCATCCACCGTATCGGTCATCGTCATCGACTGAATGACGACGGGCGCGCCACCGCCGACCTGGACGGATCCCACACGGACCCCGACGGTTTTGTGAAGCTTCAGAACTGCCATCGAATGAACGTGTCGATCATAGCACCCCCGGCACCGAGTGTCCGGCCCGG
>JANNHC010000465.1:0-9627 GCA_031404215.1 Acidobacteriota bacterium | reverse complement strand
CGAAGATCGTCGAGCTTCGGGCGTTTGGCGGACTCACGATCGACGAAGCGGCACATGTGCTCAGCGTGTCACCATCGACCGCCAAGCGCGACTGGCGCACCGCGAAAGCCTGGCTCAATCGTGAGCTCGGCTCCGAAGGGCGACCGTGACCAACGAGCGATGGCCGCGAGTGAAGGCGCTCTTTCAGGCCGCTGTGGAACGGCCGACCGACGAGCGCGACGCCTTTCTGGCCGCGGCGACTGGTGACGACGAGGCGTTGCGTCGTGAAGTCGAGTCGCTGTTAACTTCGGACACCTCGGGCGTCAGCTTCCTCGATCAGCTGCCCGTCGCCAGTGAGTCCGTGCTGGCCGATCCTCTCGCTGCCCCGCCGGCGTCGATGGACCAGCCGGTGTCTCACCCAGTCCTCGCCTCTGGTTGTCGAGTAGGGCCCTACGAAATCGTCGCCCCGCTTGGTGCGGGCGCCATGGGCGAGGTGTACCGCGCGTGCGATACGAAGTTGAATCGCGAAGTCGCCCTGAAGGTGTTGCCCGAGCGGTTCGCACTCGATCCTGACCGCCTGGCGCGGTTCACGCGCGAAGCGCGGCTGCTCGCCACGCTCAATCACCCGAACATCGCCGCTATCTACGGCTTGGAAGAGTCGAACGGAGCGCAGGCGCTGGTGTTGGAGCTGGTCGATGGGCCGACGCTCGCAGCCCGCATCGCACTCGGGCCGATTTCGCTGGAAGAGACGTTGACCATCGCGCGTCAAATTGCTGAAGCGGTGGAAGCGGCGCACGAAAAGGGAATCATCCATCGCGACCTCAAGCCGGCGAATATCAAGATCGCCCGCAATGGAATGGTCAAAGTGCTCGACTTCGGGCTGGCCAAGGTGTGGGACGGCGCCCCACAGTCTGTCCTCTCTGGGTCACCGAGGCTGACCGCAAGTGATATCGGCGGGGGGACGATCTTCGGCACCCCGGCCTACATGAGCCCGGAACAGGCGCGTGGCCAGCCGCTGGACAGGCGGACGGACATCTGGTCGTTCGGTTGCGTGCTCTACGAAATGCTCACGGGCCGCGCGTCGTTCGCGGGCGACACCGTCTCCGACACGCTCGCCGCGATTCTCGGACGCGAGCCGGACCGAACGATGCTGCCGGCCGACACGCCTGCACCGATTCGCAGATTGCTGCGCCGGTGTTTGGAAAAAGATCGCAAGGGACGGCTCGATTCGGCGGCCGGTGCTCGACTGGAGATCGACGACGCGATCGCGTCTCCGGCCGTCGAGACGCTCGCGCTCGCGGCGCCGCCGTCCCGTCGCGTCACGGCGGTGGCGATCGCGGCGCTGTCCGGCGGCGCGGTGATCGCGGCGCTTGTCGTCTGGACCCTGATGCGGCCCGGGCCGCAGCCGCCCGTCCTGTTGTCGCGCTTTGCGATCACGGCGTCGCCCGCCCAGCCGCTGAGTGTGGCCAGCT
The DNA here is from genome assembly GCA_031404215.1 of Acidobacteriota bacterium. Classification (GTDB taxonomy): domain Bacteria; phylum Acidobacteriota; class Vicinamibacteria; order Vicinamibacterales; family 2-12-FULL-66-21; genus JALZOC01. The sequence goes on along the minus strand of JANNHC010000465.1, from coordinate 8,176 downwards.
CCGACCGCGACCTCGCCATCTCACCAGACGGCCGGCACCTCGTCTATCGCGCCGGTGGGGCTCCGAACGTCGGCGCCGCGTTGATGGTGCGCGCAACCGATCAGCTCGACGCGCATCCGCTCCCCGGCATCGGCGCACTCGGAATGTTCTTTTCCCCCGATAGTCGGTGGATCGGGTTCTTCACGCCGACGGAGCTCAAGAAGGTGTCGATCACCGGGGGACCGGCCATCACGCTCGGACCGGTCACCGGGGGGTCGCTCGGGGCGAGTTGGGGCGACGACAACACGATTGTGTTCGCCACCGACGACCCGAGGACCGGTCTGTGGCGCGTGTCGGCGGACGGCGGTGAACCGACGGTCCTGACGACGCCTGACGCGGCGCAGCGCGAGAACGACCATGGGTCCCCATCGGTGCTGCCGGGGGGTCGCGGCGTGCTGTTCACGATTACGGCATCGGGCCAGGCGGACACCGCGCAGGTGGCCGTCCTCGACCTGAGCACCGGCCGGCGCAAGACGCTCGTCCGTGGCGGTAGCCAGGCCGAGTACGTCGATCCTTCGGCCGGCACAGGGCAGGCTGGGTACCTGATCTACGCGGCGGCCGGCACGCTGCGCGCCGTCCGGTTCGATTCCGTCCGGCTCGAGGTGCTCGGCGATCCGATGACGGTTGTCGAGCAGGTGATGATCAAGCCGACCGGCGCGGCCAATTACGCCGTGTCGCGGCAGGGCACGCTCTTCTACGTGCCCGGTGGCGTGAGCGTGCAGATGTCGCCGCGGTCGCTCGTGTGGGTCGACCGGAAAGGGCACGAGGAACCGATCAAGGCCCCGCTACGCCCTTACGGTGCTCCGCGCATATCGCCCGACGGTACGCGTCTACTGTTCGGCATCACCGATCAGGAGAGCAACGACGCCTGGATCTGGGATCTCGCGCGGGAGACGCTGAGGCGCTTGACCTTCGCTCCTGGCACCGATTCACTGGCGCTCTGGACACCCGACGGCCAGCGGATCGTCTTCGCGTCGAATCGCTCGGGCGTCTCGAACCTGTACAGCCAGGCCGCCGACGGCACCGGTGCCGCCGATCGGCTGACGACGAGTGCGAACCAGCAGTTCCCATCGTCCATCACGACGGACGGGACACTCGTCGTCGGTTTCGAAAACCTGTCCGTCGCGGCCTCGACCCAGATGGCGCCCGGCGCTGCCTGGCGGGTCCGGTTGTATCCCTTGGCGGGCGCCGCGAGCCGATCGGGACCCGGCCCATCGCTCAGTACGAGCCCGGCACGCGTGGAGCCGCCCGCCCAGACCCTGTTCGACGGAGCCTGGGCGGAGTTCTCGCCCAACGGTCGCTACCTCGCGTACCAGTCGGTAGCGGGTGAGCCGGGGCGGAGCGAGGTCTACGTCCGGCCGTTCCCGCAGGTGGACAGCGGCCGCTGGCAGATCTCGACGACGGGCGGGAGCCGCCCCGCGTGGGCGCGAAGCGGTCGCGAGCTGTTCTACCTTGACGCATCGAATACGCTCACCGCGGTGCCGGTCCAGACCTCCGGATCGACGTTCAGCGCGGGCAAGCCGGCGAAAGTGTTCGACGCCAAGTACTCGACGCCGTTTCCCCCCCGCTCGTACGACGTGTCGCCGGACGGCCGGCGCTTCGTGATGATCAAGGACAGCGCAGCCGGGGATCCGAACGCGACGCCAGCCGGCATGGTCCTTGTCGAGCACTGGTTCGAGGAGTTGAAGCAGCGTGTGAATGGAAAGTGAAAAGGCCGAAAGCCAAAGGACGGCTCAGAGGAACGGTGGCGTGGAGCCGCTCTTGCACGAGCACGCTCGACGCTGTGTGATGATCGCAGGCCAATACCGTCGCACAATCACTGTCGAAAGTGCAGTGCGTTCTGTTGCGCGATCTGCTGCGCATACGCCCTGACAAACACAGGTGCAAACGGCACGCAGATCTCCGAGCATTTCGACGATGGATGGCGACAGTGACACCGGGGCATGAGCAAACCTCCCGGGAAACCCCTCGGGGTCGCATAGGGCGGAAACCGGGGGGTTGCTCACGCCCCCGTCACTTGGCGCGGTCCGCTTTGGGAACAGCTGGGTGGTCGTGCCTGTGTCCAACATGATCAGGGCGTTCGAATCGAGCCTGAGAAAGCATCCGCCGATCCCACCGGGAACGCCCGACCCCTACCAGCCCGCAAAGTAAATTGAAGAACTGGTCCGCCCGCGCGTGCGAGGTGTCGCCTGACAGCCAGCGGTTTTGGTGATCGAGGAGCGCCCCGGCCGGACCGAGACCTCAGCGGCCCGGTCTGGTCGCCGTGAACATGGACATTGCTTCGAGAAGCTGACGGGCCTCGTGCCGGGCACCGTAGCCACACTCGGGACGACGACGCCGGGTTCCGGCCGCCGCCTCCGAACGGTTCTCATCAACGCCACAGCCCGTACGGGACGTTCCGCGCATCGTGGAAAGGCCGCGGAACAGACGCAAGCTTTTCGGACAGCGCTCCCAAGGTCAAGGGTGAGAAGAAGGCCGGCCCGCCAGCTTTACAATAGGCCAAAGACTATTATATTTATCTAATTGATAGTCTATAATATATTTATTAATCTAATTTTTATACATTATAGTCTATAATCTAAGGCATTGGATAGGTCATAAACTATGAAATCTGCCGCGTTATCAGCCCAATCGCGCATCAGTTTGGACCAGCGCTTCAAGCAGATGGGGCCAGCCGATCGGTATACCCCGCCGGTGCGCGGCTGGATCAAGGCGATCCGCCAAGCCTTCGGCATGACAACGGCACAGCTCGCCAAGCGCATGGGCGTCCGCCAACCCTCGGTCGTCGCGATGGAGCAATCCGAGGTCAGAGGCTCCATCGAGCTCGCGACGTTGCGCCGCGCGGCCGAGGCGTTGGACTGCACCTTGGTCTACGCGCTCATCCCCAACAGGCCCCTGGAAGCGACGGTGCGCGCGCGCGCGCGCGCGTTTGCGCGCCGGCGCAGGGGGCCGGTTGAGCACTCGATGCTGCTGGAGGACCAGCAGGTCAAACGCAACGACAGCGACGCTCAGCTCGAGGACATCATTCGCGAAACCAACCCGCGCCTGTTCTGGGACTAAGCGAAGTGAGCGATCTGTTCGAGGAACCGGACAACGCGTCACCACTGACGCCCGAAGAAAGGGACGCGCTGATCCCAGCGCACATCACCTACCGCCGCGAGCTGAATGAAGCGGAGCAGGAAAACGTTTACCGAGCGCAGGACTGGGCGCTCGCCAGGCGTCGTGCCCTCCTGACGGAGAAATTCGTCAAAGACCTCCATGGCCGAATGCTCGGAGACGTGTGGCGATGGGCCGGCAAGTTCAGAACGAGCGAACGCAACCTCGGGATTCCCCACTATGAAATCCCGATGGCGCTGCGCCAGCTGCTCGATGACGCGAAAACATGGATCGAGTACGGCTCATACCCGCGCGACGAGATCGCCGTGCGCTTTCATCACCGGCTTGTGCAGATTCATCTCTTCCCGAACGGCAACGGCCGGCACGCTCGGCTCCTCGCGGATCTTCTTGTCATGAGTCTTGGCGGGGAGCGGTTTTCCTGGGGCAGCGCCAACCTGCAGGATGCCGGCGATATGCGCAGGGGCCATATCGCCGCGCTGCAGGCTGCCGACGAACACGACATCGGCCCGCTGCTGGCATTCGCACGCTCGTAAGTTTACGCACGCGCCACTGTTGGTGCCTACATCTCGGAATGCGCGCATCGCAGCATTGCACCAGGCGACATTTCTGAGCGCGTCCACGCCTCGCAACCAACTAATCAGTGGTTCCACCTGGTGAAAGCCTGGGGCCAAGCCAGGGAGGCCCTCAACCGGCCAGACGTCTATTCCTAACCGCCCCGCAGCCGCTGGTCACGGCGGCACGGACGCGTTCGTCCAGTGCCGGAGAAGCAGCGCGGGCCCGGCTCAACGAGGGGGAATGAGCGAGATGGCGGGCGTGAGCGGCGGTCCGCCGGTCACCCGCGACGACTGGACCTTCGAACTGCAAGGGCTCAGGGGCCGTGGCTTCATCCGCGCCGGCACATTGAGCGATTGGCAGATGAAGCGCGTCCGGCTGGAGGGCGTCGAGGTAACCGACACGCCCTTGGACTTCGCCACGGACGTGGAGGGACTCGAGATTGAGTTGACACAGCGGCTGACCACTGTCTCGGGCGGTGTTTCGGACGACCGCGGCGCCCTGGCGCTTGACGCCACCGTCGTCGTGTTTGCCGACGATCCTGGGAAGTGGGAGCCGAACTCGCGCTTCATCGAGAGCGCGCGTCCCGATCAGCAGGGCCGATTCACGATCCGGGGCCTGCCGCCCGGCCGCACGCTCTCGATCTGAGGCTCTCCACGTTCTAAGCCCGTACGGCAGCGCGAAGGGCGAGTTCGCCCTGACCGCCGGCGCGGCCAGACGATCCAAGTCGACTTAGGGGTCCTGAGTTCGCGTTACCGAGCTGAACCACCGCCGAGCAATGCCGCCCCACATACAATGTCACGTTGCGTTCATCACGAAGCCCATGCGCATCGCGGTTGGTCCCGGAGACGGAGTTGGGTCGGCAGGCTCAGGTTCTCCGTCTGCTCTTTTTGTGCTGACTCGAATGTAGATGACAGCGCCGGGCATGCAGAGCTGAAGAAGGGACACGGGCACCGAGCGCGGCTCTGTTCATGACGGCTTTGCGCCGAACCCCACGATCACCAACGCCCCGATAATGGCGATCACCGCCCCCACCACGTCAGACGTCTGGGGTCGCTGGCCTTCCGCCACCCACAACCAGACGAGCGAGGCGGCGATGTAGATCCCGCCGTACGCGGCGTAGGCGCGGCCGGCGAACGCAGTATCTGCCCGGGTCAACACAGCGGCGAACGCGATCAGACTGACAACCCCAAGCACCGCAAGAAGAGGCGAGGCTCCTCGTCGGAGCCAGCCCCAGAACGCGAAGCACCCGGCAATCTCCAGGAACGCCGCTACCACGAACACCGCGATGTTAGTCACCACGATGTGAGCAGCGCAGACAGAAAGTCGCGTGTGCCTTCGGGACCGGTGAGCTCCAGTAGGATGGGGCCCTCGTCAGGTTCGACCGTCAGCTCGAAGCGTAGAAAGCGGCAGCACTGGCGCTCCGCATCAATAGCGCGCGTGATCAATCTCAGGATTTCGTCAGAGGCGCCAAACGCGAAGCGGTGTCCACTAGGCAGCTCCTCGTGACGGTCCGCCCGGTGAACCAACGCCCCCAGGAGCCCTTCGCGGCGGGCCTTCAGAGCGGCGGGACCGAGTGTGCAGGCGACAGGCAGTTCGCTCATCAGTACTCCTTCGACCCGGTTCTATTGTGATAACGGTGTGGACACAGTGCGAGGTGCGCCACCCGATTCGATATCGGCCGCGAATTCGTGCGGCAATTCCGTCGCTCTGATGGCGGCAGCAGCCTTTTGCACGTCGTACGTGATCCGCTGGAAGTCCGCGCGCGGAGTAGTTCCCATTTCCAGGATGGCGTAACAGGCACGCCAATCGCCGTCCTTGGGTTTGCCGACCGACCCCACGTTGAGGAACATCACGCCGTCCACTTCCTTGACATAGGGCTTGTGTGTGTGACCGAACACGATGATGTCCGCGTTCGATGATGCCGCCAGACGCTGAAAGCTCGATAACGGGCGGTCCTCAAACAAATACTCGTTCAGACGACGCGGGCTGCCGTGAACCAGTAAGACCCGCTTATTGTCTACGTTGAAACGGAGCTCCGGCAACAGCGTTCGGAGGAATGCTTTGTTCTCAGGTGTGGTCTGCGCCTTCGTCCACGCGAACGACCGCTCGCCTAATTCCTTCTCAACAGGTTCACGATACGCACACCCACACTCATCGCGCTCGAACCCCACCCCGTCGTCATAGTTCCCCATGATCGTCGGCATTCCCTCGATTCGAATGCGATCGGTCACCTCGTTTGGTGATGCTCCGTAGCCGACGAGATCACCCAAGCAGTAGATTGTCTGAAGCTTCTGTTCAGTGATGTCGGCCATCACCGCCTGAAGCGCGGGTAGGTTGCCGTGGATATCGCTAAAGATCCCGATGCGCATAGTTAGTCAGGCTCCTTCCGTGGGGTCTCGTGTGGAACAACCACCAGGTCGGCAAATTGGGGAAGCGCCGGAACAAGCCAGCGGAACAGCAACGTCGCCACCGGGGCACCGCAATCTGCGCGAAGACGAAGGCGGGAACGTCCGCTGGTCGGATACGGGACCACGGCGCGTCGGGGGAGTCCCCCTTGGCTCGCGTCGGCGAGCGTGACGACTGGGTTCAGGTGAGCCCCCGAAATCGGCCCAAACGTCAGGATGATCGTCACAAGAGCGGCGCCGGCGGCGCGCTAATGGCGACCGCCGCAGGCGCACAACACGACACGCCACCCGCCCCGACGGGACTCGGCACGCAGCAGCCAGTCCTCTTCTGCAGGCGCTCTCCGTCACGATGCACGGTATCTATGTGTGTGAGCGCATGACGGACGGCGTCGCTGATCGTGGCCAGCACCGGATCGGCCAGCTTGCCCATTCGATAATGGATCCACAGGCCCTCGCGACGTGTCTCCACAAGACCTGATCGGCGCAGATAGGCCAGATGGCGCGACGCTTTGGATTGGGGGATCTTCAGACTCTCGTGAATGTCACAGACGCAGACCTCGCCCGCCAGGAGCAGCCCGAGAATCCGGAGCCGGGTCGCGTCAGCGAGCGCTTTGAACAGGCTCTCCATCTGAAGCAATTGCTTTGTCATATATTTGCCTTGACAAATATAACACGAACACCTACAGTCAGTATATTCGTTTTCGCACATTCAAGGAGTGCGCACATGTCAGACATTCGGCAGGCCGTTCGCGAGAAATACGGCGCCATTGCCGCCTCGGTGACCCAGGCGTCTAGCAACACCGGCTGCTGCGGCCCGACGGCCTGCGGCTGCGGGGACCCGATCACCTCCAATCTCTACTCGGACGCCGAGACTAGCAGCCTGCCGGCGGACGCCGTCATGGCGTCGCTCGGCTGCGGCAACCCAACCGCCCTGCTCGCGCTTGAGCCAGGCCAAACGGTCCTGGACCTTGGATCCGGCGGGGGTATCGACGTTCTGCTCTCGGCCACACGTGTCGGTCCGACCGGTAAGGCGTACGGCCTGGACATGACCGACGAGATGCTGGCGCTCGCCCGTGAGAATCAGCGGAAGGCAGGCGCGACGAACGTCGAATTCCTCGAAGGCACGATCGAATCCATTCCGCTGCCCGACAACTCGGTGGACGTCATCATCTCCAACTGCGTCATCAACCTGTCGAGCGACAAGGATGCCGTACTGCGCGAGGCATTCCGGGTGCTGAAGCCGGGTGGCCGATTTGCCGTCTCTGACGTGGTAGTCCGCGGCGACGTGCCGGCCGACATCCGACGCAGCATGGAGCTGTGGGTAGGCTGCATCGCGGGCGCGCTCGAAGAGACGGAGTACGCCACCAAGTTGCGGGCGGCCGGCTTCGCCGACGTCGAGGTCGAGCCATGGCGCGTCTACAAGATCGACGACGCGCGGGCCTTTCTGACGGAGACGGGCATCGACGTCGACCGCTTGGCTCCGCAGGTTGAAGACAAGTTCGCGAGCGCGTTCGTGCGCGCGCGAAAGCCCGAGGCGAAGAGCTGCTGCGGTCCTGACTGCTGCGCGTGATCGCCGTCGTTGACGCGGAAGGTGTGTGGTCGTGCAACGGCCACACACGAACCGCGACTCGGAATTGAGGACAGTGCAATGACTCATCTCGATGTATTCGATCCTCCGATGTGCTGCTCGAGCGGCGTCTGTGGCCCGAGTGTTGATCCCCTGCTCGCCGCGTTTGGGGCCGATGTGGACTGGTTGATCGCGCAAGGCGTGAGCGTCACGCGGCACAACCTGGCGCAGGATCCACACGCGTTCGTGGCGCACCCCGTTGTGAATGATCGGCTGCAGCGCGACGGCGATGCCTGTCTGCCCCTGTTGCTCATGAACGGCGATGTCACGTCCTCCGGCGCCTATCCGCGGCGCGCCGAGCTCGCACGCCTGGTGGGATTGACGGCCTCTACCTCTGGCGCGAAGCCCCGGATCCGTCTGTCAGCATCCGGCGGGTGCAAGCCGGGATCGGGGTGCTGCTGATGGGCCTTCTGCCCTTCCCGGCGACGCGCAT
>JANNHC010000464.1:0-2892 GCA_031404215.1 Acidobacteriota bacterium | reverse complement strand
GTTCAGCCCTCGGCTTGCGGTGGCATGGTCGTGGCCGTCGGCGGACCTCGTGCTTCGTGCGTCCTACGATCGCGTTTTTCAGACACCGGCCATCGAGAACCTGCTGATCGCGAGCGCGGAGGCCGTCGAAACCCTGGGCCCTGAGGTCGTGCGACTGCCCGTGCCTCCGTCGCGCGGCCACTTCTACGAGGCCGGGCTTTCGAAGGCGCTCGCCGGCCGCACGCGGCTCGATGCCGCGTTCTTTACGCGGCGAATGCACGACGTCGCAGACGACGATCTGCTGCTCAATACGGGGGTGAGTTTTCCGATCGCGTTTGATCAGGCGGAGATTCACGGCGCGGAGGTCAAGCTGGACGTCCTCCGATGGAAGGGCCTTGCCGGCTCGATCGGGTATTCACACCTGCGCGGTGTGGGGCAATTGCCGATTACCGGTGGACTCTTCCTCGGGGAGGAAGGAACGGAGCGGCTCGGATCGACGTCGAGTTTTCCGGTAACGCAGGACCAACGGCACACGATCCGAGGCCGTGCGAGCTACCAGTGTTCCCCGTCCGCGTGGCTCGCGCTTGCCGGATCGTACGGAAGCGGTCTTCCGTTCGAGGACTTCGACGATTCTCGCGAGGAAGCCGTGTCGCAGTTCGGGCAGCGCGTCGTGGACCGCGTGAACTTCGAGACCGGGCGCGTCCGTCCATCCGCGTCGCTCGACGCCTCCGCCGGCATCGTCGTGTCGAAGTCGTCGAACCACGCCGTGCGCGTGCAGGCCGAGGTCCGGAACATCACCAACAGGCTCGACGTGATCAATTTTTCCGGTCTGTTTTCCGGCACCGCCCTCGCCGCGCCCCGCAGTGCCGCCGTCCGCCTGCGGCTCGATTTCCGCTGACACGGAACCCCGTAGATCAAGCAGAACCCCGACAGACCCTACTTCACCACCACGCCCCAGGGGCTTCCGCCCGTCGCGATCTTCTTGTCGACCTTGCCGGTCGCGACGTCCACGATGGCCACATCCCCGCTCGGTCCATTGGCCGTATACAGCTTCGACCCGTCGGCGCTGAGCGCGACACCCCAGGGCCGCATGCCGACCCCTTCGATCGTCCGCACCAGCGTGCGGCCGGCCACATCGATGACGGCGACCGATCCCGCCCGCCCGAGTGAGATGAAGACCTGACGGCCATCGGGAGACAGCACCCCGCCCATCGGCCGCGGAGCGGTCGGCGTGCCTTCCGTCTTTGGAATCGTGATCGTGGACGTCACTTTGTGGGTCTTCGCGTCGATGGCCCCGACGGTCGCGGCATTCTCGTTCGTCACGAACGCCGTCGCCCCGTCCTTCGAAAACGTCACCGACCGCGGCCGTGGTCCCGTCTTGATCCGCGTCAGCACCTTCCGGGTTTTCGTATCGATCACCGCGACGTCGCTGCTCCCTTCGGATGTGACGTAGACCGTTGACCCATCCGGGCTCACGGTGACGCCTTCAGGCTCTTCACCGACACTGATCCGCTGCGAAACGCTCCCGCTGGCGACATCGACGACCGAGACCAGGGCTGCGTCCTCGTTCGACACATAGATCGTCTTGCCGTCCGGCGAGATGTCAAAGACTTCGGGATCCTGCCCGCTCTGGAATTTACGCACGAGCTTGTGCGTCGCCATGTCCACAATCCCGATGCCGTCGGCCGCCCGATCGGCGGGCGGAAGCTTCGACTCGTCCACCCCAGGGCCGGCGATCGGTGATCCGGACAGGGCCACCAGTAGTTGTGTCCCATCACGGGAGAGGCGAATGCCGCGTGGGCGCTTCCCCACGTCGATCCGTTCGACCACTTGTCCGGCCTCGGGATCGATCACGACGACGCTGCCGCCTACTTCGTCGGACACATAGAGGCGCACGCCGGAAGGTGCCGCAGCGGACGTCGCCGGAGGCGCGGCTGCAAGAGGAGGGGTGGAAGACGATGGCGGTGAGGACCGGTCGCACGCTCCCATCGTGACCGTGAAGCCCACGAGCGCCAGGACAGGAAGTTTCGGCACAGTCCGCATCGAACCCTCAGCAGCGGGTCACACGCTCACGTCAGAACGAAATCGCGTCCCGCTCGACTTTCAATTTTTCGAGATCGATCCCCGGCACCTTGCACAAGTCGTCGAAGTCCTTGAAATCGCCGTTCGCTTTTCGATATTCGGCGATCGCATCCGCGTCCTTCTCCGGCAGGCCCAGCACCGCGACGAAATCCTGGCTCATCGCGCGATTGGCGTTGACCCGGCCGCTGACGCGCAGCAGATAGACTTCCGCCCCTGTGAAATCTTCGGCCGTGCCCTCGGCGCCGCGCTCGATCATTTTCTCGATGATCTCCTCCCACTGCGTGCGCGTGCGGCGGATTGCGAGGATGCGATTGGCATCGTGGCAGGAGCTGCAGACGCGCTTGAACGCCGCCGCCTGGTGATCCTCGGGTTCCTGGGCGCTCGCCACAATCGCGGCGCCGCCTGCCAGGGCCAGTCCGAGCGCGAAGGCGGCCGCCGTCGCATGCACCCTGCCCGGTGCGCACACTCCGTTTCTGCCGTCCATGCTGAATTGAATTTTCATGCGTAAGCGCCAGCCTCGGTGTTTACGTATCTACTAACTATAGCGCGTTTTTCAGCGCAGCCATTTTGCCCTGCGATATGGAGGACCTCCGAAATATTGCAGAGCACAGGTGGGTCTGGAACATCGAAATCAAGGAGTCTCTGCACGATGAGAACAATGCACAGCCGGCTTGGCTGGACGTCAGGTGGTCGGCTACGGGAGCGGGGAGGAAACGAAGCAGTCCTGGCCCGATATCGGCCTGCAGTTCGATTCCACCATCCGCGCCGAGAAGGGCACGCGCGCCACCATCTACATTCTCGATGCCCGGACCGGGAAGGAACTATGGTCGA
>JANNHC010000463.1:0-2798 GCA_031404215.1 Acidobacteriota bacterium | reverse complement strand
GGCCAGGACTGCTTCGTTTCCTCCCCGCTCCCGTAGCCGAACACCATCCCGTTGGCCACGATCACCGGCTCGCCGCGCAGCATGTCGCGCGAGATCCACGCGGGCGTGAGTTCGAGCTTGCCGTTCTTCTCCTCCACTTTGAAGGCCGCGACGCCGCCCTCTTTGGTGAGCGGGGTGTTCATGATGGGGAACTTCGCCTGCGTGTGTGCGGGGCCCCAGAACGGCGCGAGAACCCACCGTGTGCCGGCCGAATCCTCCCACGTGGACATCGCGCCCCAGCTGCCGGCATCCTGGAAGTCCACTTCCTCGTTGCAGAACAGCGGTGTCTTGAAGAGCGGCGTCTGGTGATCGGCGCCGCCGAGCGACTTCAGATCGAGCAGGTACACTCGGCATTCCTTGCCCGAGGCCGCCATGAGCTCACGACCCTTGAAATTGAAGATGGTCGGCGTGTTGTTCGGATCGAGATCGCGCTTGCGCAGCCAGTCCCAGTTGGTCGGCGTGTAGTAGTCCTTCAGCTTGAGGGCGTTGCCCGCGATCTCCACGCCGACGACGCTGTTGCCGTACCGGGGAGGATCGCTCGTCGGGTCGTATATCCCGTCGCCGGTCGTGGTCCACGCGGCGCCGGTTGAATCGATCACGGCTCCCCGACGGCCCCACGCCCCCCCGCTCCCGGCGTTGAAGTTCATCACCGTGTGCTGCGGATCATCGAGCCGCACCGCCGAGATCGTGTCCCCGGCGTAGGTGTTGGCCATCCACAGGACGTTGCCCACCAGGTTCAGACTCCACCCCTTGCCGGTGTGGAACATATACGGAGGCTCGAGGTCCTCGCCGGAGGCGGCATTCAGGATGTGCAGCATTCCGTCGCCCGTCACGAAATAGAGCGGGCGGCGTCCTTGCGCATCGGCGGGACCGATGACCGGCGTGTCGCTGCTGCCCCCGGGCCGCAGGAAGCCGAGGTGAGCGGGATCCTGGGGCTGAGCCCCGCCGCCACCCCCGCCACGGCCGGCAGGCGCGGGGTAGTCCCAGTGTTTTTGCCAGATCGTCTTTCCGGTCTCGGTGTCGAACGCATAGAGATTGTCGGAAATCCCGGAGAGAAAGCCGACCTGCTTGATCCCGCCGGCGTCGGCAGCTGCCCGACGACCAGCACCGGCATCAGGGAGTGCAGCGCTCGGACCTGGTTGCGCGTCTCGAGCTTCCAGAGCAGCTTGAGGTTCTTGACGCTGTCCTTCGTGAGGATTTTCTCCTGCTTGTTCCAGCCGGTTCGCTGATTGTCACCGCCGTCTGTCGTCCAGTCGTAGGGCGTCGTGCTGCTCGTCTGGGCACTGACAATCGCGCTGTGCGGCAGGCAGCCTGCGCCCCACGCAAGGCCGCAGCAGGCGACCGCCGTGACGCTAATCACTGTTCTCATATGTGGACCTCTTCGAGTCGTAGAGAGATATCTCATCAGGAACCGTTGACCTTACCGTTCCGCCGGCATGCCGAACGCGTAGAGCGTGCCATCGGACGTGACGACGTAAACCTGGCTGTCGCCGGCCGACGGCCCCACGCCACGCACGGATGACGTGATGGTGGTGCCGCTCGTCCAGAGCTCCTTGCCGGTCGCGGCGTCCAGCGCGTACAGGACCGCGGGAGTGGCTCGCTGCGCCGTCGTCCCACCTGCCGCTTCACCGCTGGCCAGCGCGAACACCACGCCGTTGACGACGGCGGGCGTGACGGGCGATGCGAGATCCCGCGAGACCCACTGCGGCTGAAGCGTCGGCGCGCCGTTTTGATCGACGAGCGTGAACGCCACCAGCGCCCCCTTCGTCACGGCGCCGTTCGCCATCGCGACTCTCGTGTCGACGTGCACCACACCGCTCGACGTCGCGACGACCCAGCGGGTCCCCGCGGCGTCCAGCCATGTGGCCAGCCCGGTCATGCCCGATGCGCCGCTCGAGAATCGGGACGTCTGATGGAGCGCCGTCTTGTGATCGGCGCCGCCCAGAGACGCACTGTCGAGCACATACAAGCGGCCGTCTGTGTTTGCCGCAACAATGAGGTCCTTGCCTTTGTACTGGAACACGACCGGATTCGACGTGAACGGCGATGCGCCGGCCGAGAACCAGTCCTTCTGCGCGAGCGTCTTCGAGGCGAGCGACACGACGGCATTCGCGACGGGAGAGTCGCCCGCGCCGGTCGAGACATACAGCGTGCCATCCGTGCCGGATGTCGGCACGGCGCTGCCGGCAACCGCCGCCCCTTTCGTGTCGTACATCGTCACGGCCTTGGTGTCGCTGACGAGATCGACCGCCCACACGCCGTTGGCGGCGCCGCCGCAGTTACCCGTGGTCGCCGCATACAGCACGTTGTCGATGAGCACGGATCCCACGACGTTCGCGTTCGCCGGGAGGAACTTGACCGGCGGAATCTGGTCCGTCCCGATCTGGGGATTCATGACATGGACCATGCCCCCGGTCGAAATCGCAAAGACGTTGTCGCCGCCGCCGCGGCCACCCGCAATCTGCGGCCCGGCTGGCCCGCGTCCCCGCCCGCCGCCACCTTGTCCGCCGCCGCGCACGCCGCCGACAACCGGCGCCACCTGCGTGGCCTTCGTGATCGCGGGCAGGCCCGACGAGCACGCCGAGGCCGCGGGCGCCGCCGCCGACGTCTTGAGCTTCTGCTCCCAGAACATGCGGTTCAACTCGTAGTCGATCGAGTACACGCTGCCCGACGCGCTCCCGACAAACGCCAACGCCTTGAATCCTTTGTACGCAATGATATTTGGCAGCAGGAGCGGCTGCGTCAGTTGTCCGCTATCG
>JANNHC010000462.1:0-4282 GCA_031404215.1 Acidobacteriota bacterium | reverse complement strand
GCCGCCTGCAGGTCGGCGTTCAACGTCGCGCGCGTCAGGATTTCCTCCGGCGAATATTCGTTCGGGCCGCGCGCCGGCGCCTGCTCCACGTAGTCGCTGTCCACGTCCACCGGGTTCCGCCCATCGTGCCGCCGCATGTTGCGGAACGTGTTGTGAAGGATGGTGAACAGCCATGCCTTCAGGTTCGTGCCCCGCTGGAACTGGGCCGACGCCCGGAACGCCTTGAGATAGGTGTCCTGCACCAGATCGTCAGCATCCGCAGGCCGGCGAGTCAACCGAAGCGCCGTGCCGAACAGGCTGTCCACGTGCGAGAGCGCTTCCCGCGTGAACTCATCGTCTGCGCCCCCGCCCGTCGCAACCGTGCCGGGCTTCCCGGGGACGGAGCCATCGTCGGCGGGGCGATCGGACGAGGTCGGGCGGCGTCGGAACACCATGGCGTCGAATCAGGACGCCCAGACAGCAAGAACACCGCCGGGGCCACCCTTTATTCCTTGTATTGTAAGTTCTTTCCGTCTTCGTCGAGGTCGCAAAGGCCGAAAGGTGGCTGTGCGGCGTTCAGGCTGTCCGTGGCCGGTGACGCCTTCGTTCGCGGCGGGTGACAGGCGTGCGCCCCGCCGAGCCCCCGCGAGGCCATGGCGGCGCGAATTGCTGGGTGATCGGCACCACGACCGCCGGGCACATGCCTTGCTGCGGCCGGCGCCGGCGACTTGCACGGCGCTCGGCGGTTCTCCGGGACGCGATCGTTGCGGCAACCGTCTTAGCTACAGTAACATCGGCGACGAGCAGCCGACGATCTGACGTCGCCCTGGTTCGCGCAGCCGGACCTGCTGTCCGCCGCTGCCGTTTTCGAGGTGAAATATGCGCACGCGCACTACGCGCGGCACCGTCGCGCCGATGGCAATGGCCCTGGCACTCGTCGCCGTCTTCATCGGGGGGAGCGTCGAGGACGCGTTCGGCCAGACGCCGTACGTGCCGTACTACGGCAAGAACCGGATCCGGTACAACGATTTCAGGTGGAACATCTATAAGACGGACCACTTCGAAATCTACTACTACCCGGAAATCGAGGCGCAGCTCGAGCGCATCACCTCGTACGCGGAAAGCGCATATCAGCAGGTCAGTTCTGACCTGAAGCACGACCTGGCCTTCTTGGTCCCCCTCGTTCTTTACAAGACCCAGAGCGAATTTCAGCAGCAGAACATCGAGCCGGGCGAACTGCCCGAAGGCGTCCTCGCCTTCGCAGAACCGTATCGCGACCGCATGGTGCTGCCGATCGACGAGCCGTCGGACGCGCTCTACCGCCTGATCACCCACGAGCTGACGCACATCTTCGAGTTCGACATCATTCCCCGGTCGCTCCTCCATCGCGGCCTGCCGCTGTGGGTGGATGAGGGACTGGCGGACCACTTGACCGGGTACTGGCAGCCCTTCGACCTCATGTCCGTCCGGGATGCCGCGATCGCCGACATCGTCCCGTCGATGAGCGATTTCCAGGGCGTGCAGTTCGTGGACGGCCGCCTGCCGTACAACCTGGGTCACGCGGCGTTCGAGTTCATCGAGTCGCGCTGGGGCAAGGAAGGTCTGCGCCAGTTCCTGTTCGCGCTGCGCAAGGCCGTGATCGGCGGCGGTGAGAGCGCGTACGAGGAGGCGTTCCGGCTCAAGCCCGAAGAGTTTGACGAACAATTCGAAAAATACTTGAAGGATCGGTTCAAGCCGTTCCGCGACAAGGAGCGGCCGGCCGACTACGGACGCGATCTCGCGCCGAAGCGCGACAAGACGCCCTACACCGTCGTCGTCTCGATCGAGCCATCCCCGTCGGGAGATCTGATGGCCGTGGCGGCAGGGAACCGGAAGGATCAGGAGCTCGACATCGTCCTGATGTCCACGAAAGACGGGAAGATCATTCGCAACCTCACCGGCGGGTTCAACAAGGATCGCGGCTACGAGTACATCTCCACGCCGGGCGGCTTCCGCAACAACGCCGTCTCCTGGATGTCCTGGGCCCCGGCCGGCGACCGTATCGCGTACTTCGCCCGGACCGAGAAATACAAGACGCTCATTCTTCAGAACGTCGTGACTCGCAAGATCGAGAAGCGCATCTTTCTGAAAACCGTCGACGCGCCTGAGTCGCCCGACATCAGCCCGGACGGACTGGAGGTGGCCTTCGCCGCGATCCGCGGCGCCGTCGCCGACATCTTCGTGGTGAACATCGAGAGCGGCCAGGTCCGTAACGTCACGAACGACGCGTTCGGTGATTACGCACCCACGTTCTCGCCGGACGGCAAATCGATCATGTACCTGGCCCGTGTGAGCGGCAACGACAAGCTGTTCAAGCTGGATGTGGCGAGCGGCACGAAAACGCAGCTGACGTTCGGCACCCACGACGAAGGGGGCGTCCAGTTCGTGGACGCCGACACGATCGTGTTCCCGTCGACGGCCGTCGATCCGAATCAGCCGATCGAGCCCGAGGTCGCAAGGAATGGGAACATCTACAACATCTGGACGCTGGGCCTGAAGAGCGGGGAGTTGAAGCAGTACACCGACACGTTGACCGGCAACGTGTCGCCGATCGTGCTGCGCGACCAGACGCCCGCGAAGATCGCCTTCGTCACGTACTACAAGGGCGAGTACGGCATTCATATCCTTCCGCGCGGCGAGGCGCTCCACACCGTCGCCTCGGCGGATTTTGGCGCGCCGGGCCCGATCATCGACTTCCAGCCGCCGATCACGCACCAATTGGTGCGGTCGAACATCCACAAGAAGGGGACGTTCGAAAAGCTGTTCCTCGAAGGACGCCCGCCCGTGAACGTCGGCGTCACCAGCGGCGGCGATCTGTTCGGCGGCACACAGGTCACGTTCAGCGACGTGCTCGGCGACAAGCAGTTCAGCCTCTTCGCCTCGTCTGTCGCCCAGTACCGGACGATGTCGTTCTCGTACGTGAACCTGTCGCGCCGGCTGCAGTACGCGCTGCAGGCCTACTCGCAGACACAGTTCTATTACGGCTACGACCCGGGGCTTCTCTACGGA
Source organism: Acidobacteriota bacterium (assembly GCA_031404215.1). Lineage (GTDB taxonomy): Bacteria > Acidobacteriota > Vicinamibacteria > Vicinamibacterales > 2-12-FULL-66-21 > JALZOC01. The sequence goes on along the minus strand of JANNHC010000462.1, from coordinate 1,255 downwards.
TCCGAGTACGCGTACCTCAGCCGTGATCAAGCGATCGCGACGCAGACCGCCCGCGGCGTGACCGCGTTCGGCATCTACCCGTTCAATCGCTACGCCCGCGTGGAAATTTCGGGCGGCCTCTTCAACTATGACCAGGGGTACAACGATCCGTCGGTGCAGGAAGTCGCGGACCAGTACCAGCTTGCGCAATATGGCCGCACGCTCTTCTCGTCCGGCAGCTTCATGCCGTTCGGCATCTCGTATGTCCAGGAAACGACCGTCTTCCGCGAATACGGGCCGCTCGCGGGCAGCACCGTGCGCGCCGGCTACGAATACGCGCCGAAGCTTGGCAAGCTGCTGTCGCGGCAGACCGCGGACATCGATGCCCGCCACTACATGCGGATCGCCACGAACGGCGTCCTCGCGTTCCGCGCTCGCGGATTCAAGAGCTGGGGTGAATTCCCGGGCTATCTGTATTTCGGCGGCAACTCGGAGCTGCGCGGGTACGACTACCTGGAGTTCCTCGGCAACAAGGCGTTCTTCCTCGATGGAGAACTGCGGTTCCCGCTGATCGAAGCGGCGCTCACACCGCTCGGGGTGATCGGCGGACTGCGCGGTGTCGCGTTTGCGAACATCGGAGCCGCGGGGTACGAAGGCGTGCCCATGAAAGTGTTCACGCGAAACCCGATCGTCGTGACCCCGCTGCTCGGATTCGAGCCGAACTACCAGACGCTGTCGTACGACCCGGTCTACGGACCACCCGCCAGCATCGGCGGATTGAAGCTCCTCGACGGCCGCGCGTCGTACGGCGTGGGGCTCGAAACCTTTGCGCTGGGTTTTCCGATCCACTTCGACTGGTCCTGGAGGACGCTCCTCAATAAGGACTACGAGGATTACGTGTACGCGTACCAAGGAATCCAGGAAGGGCTCTCCGGCAGCAAGTGGTTCCGGAAGCCGAAATTTTCGGTGTGGATTGGTTACGATTTTTAGTGTTCAGGTTTTGAGTTTTGGGGTTTTAGGCCAAACCTAATCCCACTTCCGTGCCAAAACGCCGGTGCACCGACCTCGTGGGCCTTCTGGCCGATTTTGTGGAGCACCACCTGCCACCCGAGGTCCACGCGCACCTGGAGCGGCACCTCGCCGCCTGCCCCCGGTGCATCGCCCAGCTCAAGACGTATCTATCGACGGTCTCTCTCCTCCGCTCGATCCGCGCAGAGGACCTCCCGCCGGAACTGCGCTGCACGCTGAAGGAGTCGCGTCTCTCCGCGAACCTGCC
>JANNHC010000461.1:0-2853 GCA_031404215.1 Acidobacteriota bacterium | reverse complement strand
CAGGGGGATGAATCGCTGGGCGTACGCGAGATCGCCGCCTCGATCGGGACGATTCCCTATGAATTGCTCTGCAGGGTGGGATCGCGCATAGAGCGCATGTATGAGTAGTTCAAATTGCTGATTGCTGATTGTTGATGGACGATGTGATCATCAGAGAGTGAAACAGCGAAGAGACAATCAGTAATCAGCCATCAGCCATTCATCAACAGTGAAACCCAAGACAGTCTTCGCCTGCCAGGAATGCGGCGCGCAGTCGCAGAAGTGGCTGGGGCGTTGCCCCGAGTGCGGCGCGTGGAATTCGCTCGTCGAGGAACGTGCGGCGGAGGCTCCCGCGGCCGCCGCCGACAGCGCGAAGCGCTACAGCCTGGCGGCGACGTCGGGTCCACAGCTGTACGCCGATATCGACACGATGGTCGCCGAGCGCTTGACGACCGGCATCGACGAATTCGATCGCGTCCTCGGGGGAGGCGTCGTGCCCGGGTCCCTGGTGCTCATCGGCGGCGAGCCCGGCATCGGAAAGTCGACGCTGCTGCTCCAGGCGGCGGCGCATTTCGCGCGGACGTTCGGTCCGGTGTTGTACAGCTCGGGCGAGGAATCGGAGCACCAGATCAAGTCGCGCGGCGAGCGGCTCGGCATTGAGCGCGCACCGCTCTACATCCTCGCGGAAACCTGTCTCGAGCGCATCCTCGAGGAAATCGCCCGGCTCAAGCCCTCCTTCATCATCGTGGACTCGATTCAGACCGTATTCTCGCTGCGGTTTCAATCCGCACCCGGCAGCATCGGGCAGGTGCGCGAAGCGGCCACTCAGTTGCTCTTCGCCGCGAAGGGGCAGAACATCCCGACCTTTCTGGTCGGGCACGTCACAAAGGACGGCAACCTCGCCGGCCCGAAGGCCCTCGAACACATCGTGGACACGGTGCTGTACTTCGAGGGAGAGAAGCATCACTCCCACCGCGTTGTACGCGCGGTGAAGAACCGGTTTGGCGCGGTCAGCGAGCTCGGGGTGTTTGAGATGACGAGCACAGGCCTTCGCGCCGTGCCGAATCCCTCGAAACTCTTCCTCGCGGAGCGGCCCCTGAACGCGCCGGGATCGGCGGTGCTGTGCTGTGTCGAAGGATCGCGGCCGATGCTCGTTGAGATTCAGGCGCTGGTCAGCACCAGCTCGTACGGCAACGCGCGGCGCATGGCGAGCGGTCTCGATCAGAACAGGCTGTCGCTGCTGCTGGCCGTGCTCGAGAAGCGCGCCGGGCTCAACCTGATCGCGGAGGACGTCTTCGTCAACGTCGCCGGCGGGATGACGGTTGACGAGCCGGCGGCCGACCTCGCCGTCGTGGCCGCCGTCGCGTCGAGCGTTCGCAACCGACCGATCAAACCGTCCACGGCCGTGTTCGGCGAGGTGGGCCTCGCCGGCGAAGTGCGCGGCATCAGCCAATCGGCGCTGCGCGTGCGCGAGGCGGCGCAGATGGGCTTCACGCGCTGCGTCGTCCCACAAGGCAATTGCGCGCCGGAGGACGCTCCCGCCGGCTGCGAGCTCATCGCCGTCAAGAACGTGTCTGAAGCGCTCGACGCCTTGATGGACTGGTAAGGCTCAGGGCTCGGGAACGGCGGACCGCGCAGTATCATAGTCATCGGGTCTCATACCGGAGCCTTTCATGCTGTGGTTCATCCTCGTTCGCGGGTTGTTCGTCCTGGCGGTGACATACGCGGCGGTGCTCACGAGGCCGTTCAGCGCGGCGGGCTCGACGACGAACATCGCTGTCGGTATCGCGCTCGGCGTGCTCATCATCTGGATCGAGACGCGGCTGCGGTCGGCCGAGGTCACGGATTTGCTCGGCGCGCTGATCGGCGGCGCCATCGGGCTCGGCCTTGCCAAAACGATCGGGGCCGCGCTCTTCTGGGCGGACGCAGCCAACCCCCGTGTCGTCTTCCTGCACAGCTTCATCCTCCTCGTGTTTCCCTACCTCGGCATCGTCATGGGCGCGCGAAAGGGGGAGTGGCTCGAGCCGGCACGTCTCGCTGCGCTCTTTCGCAATGCGGGGCCCGAAAAGCGCTACCGGATTCTGGACACGAGCGTCATCATCGATGGCCGCATCGCGGACGTGTGCGAGACAGGTTTCCTCGACGGCACGCTGGTCATTCCGCAGTTCGTCCTGAAGGAACTCCAGCTGGTCGCCGATTCATCGGATTCGATGAAGCGCAACCGCGGGCGCCGCGGCCTCGACATCCTCCAGAAAATCCAGAAGATGTCCGGCGTGGACGTGATGATTTCCGACGTGGATTTTCCCGAGGTGCGCGAAGTCGACCTGAAGCTGATCGAGCTCGGTCGCACGCTCCAGGGAAAGATCGTCACGAACGATTTCAACCTGAACAAGGTCGCGCAGCTTCGCGGCGTCGAAGTGCTCAACATCAACGAGCTGGCCAACGCGCTCAAGCCGGTCGTGTTGCCGGGCGAGTTCATGAAGGTCTTCATCCTCAAGGAAGGCAAGGAATACAACCAGGGCGTCGCGTACCTGGACGACGGCACGATGGTGGTGGTGGATAACGCGCGCCGCATGATCAGCCGGAACATCGACGTCGTCGTCACGAGCGTGCTGCAGACGACGGCGGGGAAAATGATCTTTGGCCGATACATCGAGGGCCAGGCGGCGGCGTCACACCCCGTGGCGGCGCCGCACGCCACCAGCCAGGCCGCGCAGGCATCGAAGTGAGCTCCGTCCCTGTTTCCGCGTCCCTGCTGCCTTGACGCTGCCTCCCTTCCACTGGTGGCGGACGGTCTTCTACCTGATCCCGGCGGTCACGATCTACACCATCGCGCTGGGCACGGCGTCGCTGCTTTCCTCGCTCGTCGATCGA